>CAZRDG010000131.1:0-6762 GCA_964598775.1 uncultured Lacinutrix sp. | reverse complement strand
GAAAACATTGACGAGCGCTTACGTGCTATTGGTGCAAAGATTGAGAGGGTATAGGGCTAACTTTTTTTACACATTGATCGGACTAGATTAAATAGCACCATTCTTAAATGTAATATTTTTTTCAGATTGATTTCTATAAATACCGAAAATGAGTTGATTGTCTTTCCAAATTTTAAAACCTAAAGACATGATTTTTTTAAACAACTTGTAATCATATTTATGTCGTGTAAAATTCATTCTTTTTTAATATTAAACCTAACCCGTTAAGCAAGTAATAATCAATACTTAATGTGTATTTGTTTAATTTGAATCAAATAGATATTCACTTCTTTTTTACTGCATTTTTTCTCGTAATCCTGTAGTTTAAAAACTCTACAAACAGAGAGAAAGCAATAGCAAAATACAAATAGCCTTTTGGTATAGCACCAACAGTATTACCAAATAATGAGGTATGCGATAAATGCGCTGCTTCTGTAATAAGCATAAAGCCAATAAGAATTAAAAAGGCGAGACCAAGCATTTGAATACTTGGATGTGTATCAATAAACTTACGAATTGGGTTAGCGAAGGCTATCATGATAATGATGGAGATCACCACAGCAATAATCATAAGCACCAAATTGTGGTTGTGGTTGGTGGATAAACCGTTGGTCATACCAACAGCTGTTAAAATAGAATCGATTGAAAATATAAAATCAATAATCATAATCTGTACAATAGCTTGAGAGAATGATTTTATTTTTTTGCCTTTTACAACATCAGCGTCGTGAGTTGGTGCTTCCATTTTTTCGCGAATCTCCGAAGTACTCTTATAGATCAAGAACAATCCACCAACAAATAGAATTATACTCTGCCAGCTCAAAGCAAGCGTTAACCATGAATTTTCAAATGTAAAGAAGGGCTCACTTAGCGACACCAAAAACGACACAAAAAACAACAAAATAATACGTTGTAACATGGCTGCAATCAACCCAATGTTAGTCACTCTGGTTCTTTGGTTTTCAGGAAGTTTGTTGGCTGCAATAGATATAAATACAATATTATCAATCCCCAAAATGACCTCAAGAAAGGTTAGTGTTAACAATGCCATGATGGCATCACTAGTAAGTAAAAAATCTAACATTTATCGCATTAATTTTGCTGTTCCACGTTGTTTTATAGCTTCGCCAACATACGAATATTCAAATGTATACGTCGTATCAGTTGTTTCTAATATCTTCAAATGAATGTCTCTTTGTTCCGCCATGCTTTTTGGGTTAATTGTTTTAAAAACAACTTCGCAGTCATTAATCCATCGCACACTTGACGAATCTGTTTTCCCTTCAAAGGTTTCTATCTGTAAATCTTTGGTTCTTTCAAAGCTTGACGTATAAGTAACATCGTTAATAACAATTGTGCTTGTAAATTTACCAACTTGAAAATCAGAGCAATTACGTTCAATTTGATAACAGTTAGTAAAAAGGACTAGGACTAAGCCAATATAAAGAAACCTCATAGTGGGAATTTGTGACAAAGTTACTAAACTAAAAGTTTAATTCTGAAAGTTTTTAAAGCTTCCGTCTTTGTAAAAAATGATAATTCGTTCAATGTCGTCAGAATTATCTGAATTTGAGATTGTTTTGCTAGGGTTTTGTTTTTCTGAATGTTTTTCTGGCGAATTAGTTTTGTTTTCAATTTTCGGAAAAGTGCCTTTACCATTTAATAACCAATATAGGTCAACTTCATCATAGGAGGAAAGGATCTTCAAGATAAACTCTAAACTGGGTTTGTTTCGGCCAGACAGAATATGCGAAATGCTCGAACGTTGTACTCCAATTTTTTCGGAAAATGACGCAGCCGATTCATTGTAATATGACATTACTTTTTTTAATCTACTTGCGAAATCTTCTTGATTTACCATTGTAAACTTATAAGATGTTTAAACCTGTTACAAAGTTAACATAAAGCAACGATATTTATTGTATAAATGCTAAAATAATATTCTATTGTTTTTAATTATAACTTTATACTAACATAGTAAAATAACTGAAAATGAAATTAATAGCATAAAAATACTAAACAATAGTGTTTAGTTGATAATAAAGATGTTTTTTTGATACTATTTTGTTTACATCAATAGCATTTATGTTTTGTTCTAGTGTTTACAAATGTAAATTAGCAAATGTTTACCTTTGTGTTTTGTAAATTATTATGCAGCTCGAAGAATCCATTAAATTGCTAAAAAGTCATAAGGAGAAATCTCTCTTTCATCGCTACATAAATGCTGATCATATTCAACCATTGCTTAAAAATTTGGGAGCAATTTTTACAGTAAATCAAATCGGTAATTCTGTAAATGCCGAATCTATCTTTTCAATCACTGTTGGTCATGGATCTAAAAAAATATTCATGTGGTCGCAAATGCATGGAAATGAAAGTACAACTACCAAAGCGTTGTTTGATGTTTTAAATATTTTGAAAGAGGAAAGTGAGTTTTCAAAAACCATGCTTGAACAATGCACAATAACCATCATTCCTATGTTAAATCCTGATGGAGCTCGTTTTTACACTCGTTTAAACGCAAATGAAGTCGATTTGAATAGAGATGCTCAAAATCAATCACAGCCTGAAATTAAAGCTTTATTTAACGTTTTTAATGAGTTTGAACCTGATTTTTGTTTCAATTTGCATGGACAGCGTACTATTTTTAGTGCAGGAAAAACAAATAAACCTGCAACAGTTAGTTTCTTAGCTCCAGCACAGGATGTAGAAACTACTGTAACTACTAATAGGAGAAGAGCTATGGAAGTCATTGTAGCAATGAATAATTTGTTGCAAAAAGTTATTCCAAATCAAGTTGGCATTTATGACGATAGCTTTAATTTAAATTGTGTTGGTGACACGTTTCAGAGTAAGAATGTACCAACCATTCTATTTGAAGCTGGGCACTATGATAATGATTACACTAGAGAACAGGTAAGGGAATATATAGGCTTGGCACTGATGCAATCCTTATATTATATAGCAATCACTGCTATTTCGGGTAAATTTTTTAAGCCATATTTTGATATTCCAATGAATGAAAAATTGTGTTTTGATATTATTATTAGAAATGCAAAAATTGATAATGATTCAGAAACCAAAGATATCGCAATTCAGTATCAAGAGATTTTAGTTGAAGGTAAAATCCATTTTAGGCCTATAATTGATTCAATTAGAAATCTGAGCGAATATTTTGGACATTTGGAAATAGATGCTAAGTGTGCATTGGTGCAATGTGAAAATGGAGAACCACTTTTTGAAGGTTACGAAAACGATTTCGTATTGAAAAATAATGAATTATTCGCATTAAATCTTGTAAATAATTAGTCTTTCGTGCATAATTATCAATGATAATGTATTATTTTTGGTTTTTATTTAAGAAAAACGAAAAACTATGGGTAAGATTAAATTGGATGATATAGACAAACAAATTCTTGATATGTTAATTGACAATACAAGAGTTCCGTTTACAGATATTGCTAAAAAATTACTTATTTCAGCGGGAACAGTTCATGTTCGTGTAAAAAAAATGGAAGATTCTGGTATAATCAGAGGATCGTCATTAACACTTGATTATAAAAAGTTAGGATTTTCATTCATAGCCTATGTTGGTGTGTATTTGCAAAACACATCTCAAACCCAATTTGTTTTGGAGCGCATTAACGACATTCCAAATGTTACAGTCGCTCATATTACCACAGGAAAGTTCAATATATTCTGTAAGGTAAGAGCTAGAGATACTACACATGCCAAAGAGATAATTTTTAGGTTAGATGATATAGATGGAGTTTATAGAACGGAAACCATGATATCTTTAGAAGAAAGTATCAATGACAAAAAACGACTAATGCATTCTATTTTTAACGACTTTTAATCAAATGAAAGCATCAGATTTAAAACCTAATGAGTACGCGGAATATTATTCGCAGTATATAAAGCATTCCGGAAATGCCAATCTGCTGGATGTTTTAAAAGAAAGTGCACAAGCGTTAAACAGTTTATTTGAAACCATCTCCGATGAAAAAATGAATTATAAATATGCTGAAGACAAGTGGACTATTAAAGATATGTTACTACATATAATTGACGCTGAGCGTGTTTTTGCTTATAGAGCCTTGCGATTTGCTAGAGCAGATAAAACCAACTTGCCAGGTTTTGAGCATGATGATTATGTTGTTGTAGCCAATGCAAATGGCAGGAGTAAGGCTTCTTTATTAAACGAATATAATGCTCAACGTGAATCAACGATTCAACTTTTTTCAAATTTCAAAGATGAAATGTTAATGCAAATTGGAGTGGCTAGCGGTAACCCAATGTCAGTAAGAGCGTTAGGATTTGTGACTGCTGGTCATGAAACACATCACTGTAATATTATAAAAGAAAGATATCTTTAAGTCTACGATTTGTAGTATTCAAAAGCGTCAAGAATGAGTTTATTCTCAACAATACAATCAATTTTTGGAGAAGCTATGTCGTTTAGTAATACAAAATTGATATTTCCATGCGAATTCTTTTTATCGAATTTTAGCAAATTTATGATGTCTTGGTAATCATTTTTATCAAATTCAACTTTACCAAACAAATCAATCATAGTAACCTTTACATCGCTCAATTTTTGTTCTGGAAAACCTAGTTGTTTGCTAGAGATATAAGTAGCCAAAATCATACCGATAGCAATAGCTTCGCCATGCAAAAGTGTTGTTTTATTAGAGTTTTCCAAGAATAAACTTTCAATCGCATGACCTATAGTATGACCATAGTTGAGCGTTTTTCTTAGACCATTTTCACGAGGGTCTTCAGTAACTACATTGTTTTTAATGATTACTGATTCGTAAATTAATTCATCTAAATTGTTCAAAGTCAGGTTAGATAAATCTCTGAGTCTATTCCAATAATCTTCATTTTGAATGAGACCATGCTTTAACATTTCGGCATAACCAGAACGCAATTCGTTTGCAGGAAGTGTATCTAAATAAGAAGTATCTATCAAAACCATTGCACCAGTGTTAATAACACCAATTTGGTTTTTAACAGCACCTAAATCGACACCAGTTTTTCCACCAACAGAAGCATCAACCATGGATAACAATGTTGTAGGTACATTAATATATTGAATACCACGCTTAAAAGTTGACGCTACAAAGGCTCCTAAATCTGTAACAACGCCACCACCAAGGTTTATCATTAAAGATTTTCGATCTGCATCGAGTTCAGACAAAGCATTCCAAACACCAACACACGTGTCAATTGTTTTGTGTTCTTCGCCATTTTCAATCTCAATAATTTCAATGTCGAGATCAGTTTCTATGCTACTCATCAACTTTGGTAAACAAGTTTCATGCGTATTACTATCAACTAAAATAAAAAGCTTGGAGAAGTTTTTATCTGCTATATAAGCATTTAAATTTGGATAACAATTCGTGTTAAAATGTATGCTGTAGTGTCCTGATTCAATAGATTTCATGAAAAATATAGATCGCTATTTTGCTGTGAAAATAAGTAGAATTTTATTAAAAAAGTATCTAAGTAATAAATATATTTGTTTATAATCTTTTTACCTCATGGCTATAGATAGAATATTTGAAAACACTGAAATTGCCTTTCAATTGAAGAGTGATTCTGAATTAGAGCGAGCTTATTTTTTATTTAAAATGATTTCACATCAACCACTTGTAAGAATTGGGACAGCTGCCACCAATTTTGCCTTAAAAGCGCACTTACCAGTCGAAGGCCTAATTAGATCAACAGTTTTTGATCATTTTTGTGGAGGTGTTAACGAAAATGATTGCTTATCTGTAGTAGAGAATATGCATGCTAAAGGTGTTTCTAGCGTATTGGATTTTTCAGTTGAAGGTAAAGAAGATGAAAAAGAATTTGATGCAGCCATGGAAAAAACCTGTGAACTTGTAGAATTTGCTAATACTCAAGATTCTATGCCTATTGCAGTATTTAAACCAACCGGTTTTGGACGATTACGTTTATTTGAGAAAAAAGGAAGTGGAGACACATTAACTTCTCAAGAACAAGAAGAATGGAATAGAGTAATAGCACGATTTGATAAGGTTTGCAAATTAGGAAAAGAAAAAGATGTTGAGATACTTATTGATGCCGAAGAAAGCTGGATGCAAGATGCTGCTGATGATTTGGTAGAGGAGATGATGCAACGTTATAATGAGGGTGTGCCAATAGTTTATAACACGTTACAACTTTATCGATGGGATAGGTTGGACTACTTAAAACAAATTCATAAAAGAGCAAAAGACAAAAATTTTAAACTAGGTTTTAAAATTGTTCGTGGTGCTTATATGGAAAAGGAAAGAGATAGAGCTGAAGATAGAGGCTATAAATCACCAATTTGTGATAATAAGGCAGCCACAGACCAAAACTTTAATGATACTTTAAAATATATTCTTCAGCATTTGGATGATATTTCATTGTTTATTGGTACTCATAATGAGGAAAGCTCATATTTAGCCATGGAGCTAATGGAGCAATATAACATATCTAAGAGTGACAATAGAGTTTGGTTTGGACAACTTTATGGTATGAGCGATCATATTAGTTTTAATCTGGCTAATCATGGCTATAATGTTGCTAAATACGTTCCCTTTGGTCCAGTAAAAGATGTTATGCCATATTTAATTAGACGAGCAGAAGAAAATACATCTGTTGCAGGACAAACCAACAGAGAGTTAAATTTACTTAAAACAGAAAAAAAGAGAAGAAAGGTATAAGTTTAAC
>CAZRDG010000130.1:0-6789 GCA_964598775.1 uncultured Lacinutrix sp. | reverse complement strand
CTAATATGTATTTGGGAAATTTTGATGCTCCAAAAGAATTTTATATTAAGGCATCTGAAGGTATTGGTGTAAGAGAAAAGATTTCAATGCATACCAATGCATATGCTGGATATGTGGCCTTAACGAATAAAGACAACGATGAGTTTACTCAGTTTTTAAAAACTCGATTATTAAGCTAAAATGCTAACCTTTAAACAACATAACATTCCAGATTTAAATTTTAAAGAAGCTATTAAAAAGCCCATAGCCATTAAATGTATTCAAATTCACGAACCCTTTATGGTTGAAACACTAGAAGGCAAAATGCAAGGCAAAAAAGGAGATTGGCTCATGGTTGGCGTTAATGGTGAAATGTATCCTTGCGATAAAGGCATCTTTAATAAAACATATAATCTATTAAAATAATTACTATATTAACGTTACCGTAATTAATCCTAACAAACTAAAATTATAAATCATGAGTGCAGAAACTATTTTCGTTAGTTACTCAAGTAAAGATAGACCTTTCGCTTTAGGTCTTGTTAAAGAATTACAAAATTTAGGTGCCAATGTATGGATAGATCAGCTCGGTATTGGCCTTGGTGAGAACTGGGACAATGCCATAGAAGAGGCGTTGGAAAAATCTGAAACCTTTATGCTTATTTTATCTCAAACTTCAGTTGAATCTCCTAACGTTCAAGATGAAGTTTCTATTGCTATAAATACCAACAAAAAGATGGTACCTATACTAATAGAAGAGTGTAAATTACCGATGCGTTGGCAACGTAGACAATATGCAGATTTAGCAAATAATCCTGATAAGGCCATTCATGATATTTTAACTTTTTTAGGGCTACAAGAAAAAGCATCAGCTAGTTTAAAAAAAGTACTTTCACTTATTGGTGTTTCAGAGGCTCCTAAAAAAGTAGTTCAAAAAATAACTGAAGAAGAAACAGGGAATGAGATTGAAACAGAAGTTAATGCTGAAGATTTATTGGTTTCTGATGCGGAAATTGATAGAGCAACAGATATGCATAAGAAAGGCATTAAAAAAAGCTGGCAAATGATTATTATTGTTGCAATAATTAGTATTGCATTATTTTTAGTACTGGGTTTTACTAAAGTGATTACTGTTCCATTTTGGATTGCTGCTGCTGGGAGTTTAGCTCTAAATCTGCTTTCAATTAATCCTTTTGGAACTATAAAGAAAAGAGAACGATATATTGATTTGATGGATTTGCTAAAACTTAAGCGAGAGCGCTTAACACGAGTTATGAATAAATTAACGGATGATGAAATTGAAAAATTTAATACTGAATTCTACAATTATATTAAAATTTAAAACCTAAGCGCATGAAACGCATTGATGACAAAATAAAAGAAATTGAGAAAAAAGATAAAACCAATCGATGGGCTTATTATTTTATAGTAGCCATTCTAGCTGCTTTCTTAATTTATGCAAGTACTGCAAAAAAGAAAATGGATATTCAAGCCGATCAGATTGATGAATTAACTATAAAAGCAACTCAAACCTACAAAGATCTAGCGAAGTCTGACTCATTGAACAAAAAGCTTTATGATGATTTAAAGAACAGTTTAAGACCAGATGAATATTGGAATCATATACAATCTGAAAACTCGAATGAAAGTTATATAGCCTACTTAACCAATGATTGGGGAATTGATAAAGAAGCATTTATCCCAACGGCAATTGAAAATTTAAAATCAACCGAAACCATAGGTTTTGAAGGATGGCTTTGGGTAGGTTCTAAAAATAATGTCGGAACTTATGAAAATAGGGATATTATTGAAATTATTTACAGACAATTTTATGATGGTGATAACTCAACTTTAAAAGACCTTGAACCACGTGTTGGAGATATTGTAAAGCTTAAAACAACAATTAATAGAAAAACATACAGATATAAGAGTATGTCTGGAGCCAATGAACAAGGTTGGCGAAATAAAACTAAGGCTTTTGTAACTGAAGTTTGGAAAGATCCTAACTCAACAAATTTCAATATTAAAATCAAGTATTATTAAGAAATAATTAAACTATAATTCTTGGATTACTTTATAATTTGCCTTGTTGCATTTCTAACATCAATCTTAACTTTCTTTTCAGGTTTTGGTTTAGGTACTATTTTAATGCCAGTTTTTGCATTATTCTTTCCTATTGAGTTGGCTATTGCATTAACAGGAGTTGTTCATTTTTTTAATAATATATTCAAACTCTTTCTTGTTGGAAATAAAGCCAACAAAAGTGTACTCATCAGATTTGGAATTCCAGCTATTATTGCCGCTTTTTTAGGCGCTTGGTTACTTTTAAACATTACTGATTTACCCTCATTTTATTCCTATCAAATTGGAAATAAAACGTTTGAAATAACACCTGTAAAGTTGATTATTTCGGTGTTATTAATTGCGTTCTCAGTCATTGAATTATTACCTTTTTTTGATAAGTTACAATTCAATAAAAAACAATTGCCTTTTGGAGGATTATTAAGTGGTTTTTTTGGAGGACTTTCTGGACATCAAGGTGCATTGAGAACTGCTTTTTTAATCAAAGCTGGACTTACTAAAGAGGCATTTATCGGCACAGCAGTTGTAATTTCGTGTTTAGTAGATTTTACAAGAATTTCTATGTATTCAACTAGGATGCTAGAGTCTGGTTTATACGAAAATATTCCGCTAATTATTAGCGCTACCTTAGCTGCAATAGTTGGTGCCTTTTTTGGCCACAAATTACTTAAGAAGGTAACTTTAAAATTTATACAAAAATTTGTTGCTGTTTTCTTAATCTTGGTGTCAATTGCATTAGGAATTGGTCTTATTTAAGTTTTCTGCTTTTTCTTTCTAGCAGCTGGAAACAACACGTTATTTAAAATAAGTCTGTAACCTGGAGATGTTGGATGTAAATCCAATTCTGTCTTTGGATCTCCTACTCTATGCGTATAATCTTCAGGATCGTGTCCTCCATAAAACGTAAAAAAACCTTTGCCTTTAATACCGTGAATATAACGTGCTTCGCCATTAGTTTTGTTTTCACCCAACACCAATACGTTACTTTTAATTTCTTCACGTGTAAATGAAGTAGTTTGTCCCATAAAACCTTTTACTAAAGCTGTATGATTTTGATTTAACATGGTTGGTACAGGATCCCATTTTGCTGAAAAATCCATTAAGGTAAAATAATCTGTCGTCTTAGGAATTCGTCTCTTTTGCGTCATATCTATAGACGAAAATTCGTAAACATTTGGACTCCGTTCCAATATAAAGTCTTTGAAAGCAAATGTTTTGTTGTAGTCAATTTTACTTTGATAATTGGCATCGCTACCATCACCATCAAACATTGGCTCACAAATATCTACACCTTCTGCAGATAAAGCAATATCAAAACTATCGGTGGCACTGCACATAGCAAACATAAAACCTCCTCCAACTACATAATCTCTAATTTTTAGTGCGACATCTAACTTGGCCTCTGATACCTTGTCATATCCTAATTTAGTGGCTAAGTCTTCAGCTACTTTCTTTTCTTCAATATACCAAGCTGCACTTCTGAATGATCTATAGAATTTACCATATTGCCCTGTAAAATCCTCGTGATGCAAGTGCAACCAATCATAAAGCAATAAGCCATCGTTTAATACTTCTTCGTCATAAACAGTTTCATATGGTATTTCAGCATAGGATAATACCATGGTTACAGCATCATCCCAAGGTTGTTTACCATAAGGTGTGTAAACAGCAATTTTTGGTGCTTTTTCTAAAACAACAGCTTCCATATTCTGACTTGGACTACTAATTTCTTCCAATATTTGCTCAGCTTTTGCATCGCTTAATACTTCAAATGAAACGCCACGAATTTGGCATTCTCTTTGAATTTCTTCAAAATCAGGTAATAAAAACGAACCTCCTCTATAATTGAGTAGCCATTTCACTTTTTGTTGCTTTTCAAGTGTCCAGAAAGTAATTCCGTAAGCTTTTAAATGGTTTTTCTGCCCTTCAGCATCCATTGGAATAAGGATGTATGATGCAAAGGAACTTATAGACATAAATAGGCAAAATGTTAAGGCAAATATCTTTTTCATGTGTTCTTTTCTATTGTTTTGTAGGTCAAATATAATTCGCCAAGAATAAAAATAGTTATCTAAAATATTCTGTATTAGCTCATTTCATAAACGAAAGATACTTAAAAATTATGCTCAAGTAAATAGTTTTAAGGTAATTTTAAGTAAAGTAAACTTATCTAAGCTCTGTCTCATTGCCAGATAAGAGACTCGCTATTATTTTAGTGCTAGGGAATTGCTCTAATAATATTTTAAGAAATACAGTTATTGGTATTGCCATAATTAATCCTGGAATTCCCCAAAGAAATCCCCAAAACATGAGCATTACTAGAACAGCTATGACATTAATGGAAAATGATTTACCCATAAAAATAGGTTCCAAGATGGCTCCAAATAGAACTTGAACTCCAGTAATTGCCAGTATAAAAAAGAATAGCGTACTTGTTGTTTCTAGCTCTACAAAAGCAAAAATTGATAAGAGAATTACAGTAACAAAGGAGCCAACCATTTGCACAAAATTAATGACAAAAGCAAAGAGTCCCCAAAAAATAGGAAAACTTACATCAAAAAACACACAAGCCAAACCAGTGCCAACTCCAGTTAACAAACTAACCAAAACTTTGACTTTAATAAACGTGTTTAAGTCGCGTTCAATTTTCATAAAGGCTTTTATTGAGGCATGCTTTTTCTTTAAAATTGTATTGTTTAATAACTTATGAACATTGATGGATTCAGCTAGCCACAAAACAACAAAAAAGGCAGTCATTAATATCGTAGTTAGAAATTTTCGTAAAAAATCAACTGTTGAACCTATGCTATCTTTTTGAAAAAATTGAGCTAGAATATCTTTATTTTCTTGAAACGTAATTCCAAAATTGTCTTCAAGATAAAACTTAGCATCACTTAATTTCAATTCAGCCTTAGCGAAAAAATCTGAATCGGAAGCCATGATCTGTTTGCTAGATAATTGTATAAGTTCTACTCCTATTTTTAACCCTCCAAATATTAAAAGTACAACAATAATAATGCTGATAAATCTTGGTACTTTAAGTTTGCCTAACCAGCGCATTAACGGTAAAAACAACAATGCAATAAACATTGAAAACACCAAAGGAATAAAAATGAATGAGAGTATTTTAAGCAAATAAAATACCAAAGGCACTACAATAATAAGTAGAAGTATGTTGGTAGTACGTCGTTGTTCTAACATGAGGCAAATGTTCTTGTTTAAGGCTACAAACTAAGGCAATATTTGACAATCAAATAGTTATAATTTTCATAAATTCACTAGAATGGCACATCGTTATCGTCATCTGGAGTATCAAAAGCATCGTTTGGATCTTGCCTGAAATTGTCTGCTTTAAAAGTATCATCATTGGCAGCAGCATTCATTTTACTGTGGAATTCACCAAAAGGTGTATCAAAATCATCCAAATTATCAAACTTACCTAAGTGACCAATAAACTTTAATCGAATGTTATCCAAACCACCATTTCTATGTTTAGCCACAATAAATTCAGCTTGACCTTCAGTTGGCGTACGTTCTTCATCATCCCATTCATCAATTTTATAATATTCTGGTCTATAAATAAATGAAACAATATCTGCATCTTGTTCAATAGCTCCAGATTCACGTAAATCTGACAACAATGGGCGCTTGCTTCCACCACGAGTTTCAACAGCACGTGATAACTGAGATAACGCAATTACTGGCACACTTAATTCTTTAGCTAATGCTTTAAGGTTTCTAGAAATCATCGAAATTTCTTGCTCTCTGTTACCTCCTTTTTGGCTTCCTCCAGCAGTCATTAATTGCAAATAATCTATTACAATTAATTTGATTCCGTGTTGTGAAGCTAAACGTCTTGCTTTCGCACGCAAATCAAAAATAGAAAGTGAAGGCGTATCATCTATAAACAATGGTGCTTTTTCAAGACTTTTCACTTTGACATTAAGTTGTTCCCATTCGTGTTTTTCTAAGCGACCTGTTCTTAATTTTTCTGATGAAAGTCCAGTTTCAGATGAAATAAGACGCGTAATTAGCTGAACTGAGGCCATCTCCAATGAGAAAAATGCAACAGGAATATTTTGATTTACAGCAATATTTCTTGCCATAGACAGGGTCAATGCTGTCTTTCCCATACCTGGACGAGCAGCTACAATGATCAAATCACTTTCTTGCCAGCCAGAAGTTAACTTATCCAGTTTATCAAAGCCTGAAGGAATACCACTTAATCCTTGTTTATTAGATATTTCTTCAATTTTCTTCTTAGCTTGAATTACTAATTCTTGTGCAGTTTCAGAAGATTTCTTGATATTGCCTTGGGTTACTTCGTAAAGTTTTGATTCGGCTTTGTCCAGTAAATCAAATACATCTTTAGTTTCGTCATAGGAATCTTCAATAATCTCATTAGAAATTTTAATCAGACTTCGTTGTATAAATTTTTGTAAAATAATACGAGCATGAAATTCAATATGTGCAGAAGATGATACTTTCTGAGTTAATGAAATAAGGTAAAAGTCGCCACCAACTTGATCCAGCCTTTGATCTTTTTTTAATTGACTTGAAACTGTCAATAAATCAATAGGCTCGCTATTCTCAAATAATTTAAATATGGCTTCAAAAATATATTGATGTGCTTCTTTATAAAAGGCGTCTGGGCTTAAAATATCAATAGGCAAGCTAAACGCGATTCGATATGTGCGCGAAAATAACATTCCGTTTTTTGGTATTTGC
>CAZRDG010000129.1:0-6860 GCA_964598775.1 uncultured Lacinutrix sp. | reverse complement strand
CACATAAGGATCGTCCATATCTACCCAGTAACCCATTTTTTGAGTCAAATCGTTCCAAACATCTGTATAACGCATCACAGCTTTTCGGCAAGCTGCGTTATAATCTTCAACCGAAATGGTTTTTCCAATGTCCTCCTTAGTAATCCCTAATTCTTTTTCAACACCAAGTTCAATTGGCAATCCATGAGTGTCCCAACCAGCTTTACGCTTTACTTGGTAACCTTTCATGGTTTTATATCGTGGAAAAATATCTTTAATAGCACGAGCTAAAACGTGGTGTACACCTGGAAGTCCATTTGCTGAAGGAGGTCCTTCAAAAAACACAAATGGCTTGTTGCCTTCACGTGTAGTGACGCTTTTTTCAAACACATTATTTTCTTGCCAATAGTTAAGAATGTCGCCTGCAACTTTTGGTAAGTCAAGTCCTTTATATTCAGGAAATTTCATCTGATAATTTTTATTTTATTAAAATGGACAGATGTAAACTTTGGTAACTAATTATCTGCTAAATACAACCTTCACAAAACCAAAGTTTTAATACTCATGTTATCCTATTTCATTTCGAGGTGCGAAATTAAGGAATTTTAAGGAAATAAGTGTTTTGAGCTTATGGAAAAATTTCGTGTGACTTTATAGAATTATTGAAAGACTCCAAATTGTCTTTTTTGACATTTATATAAATTAAGAAATAATTCCTATTTGATTGAATTCCAAAAAATCGCTTTTCCTTAAATCGATAGGATTTAGTGAGTTCTGAAACATTCAACTTAATTATTTCAGATAAAAAAACATCTTTACTTAGTCCCAGTTTATCAACTTTAATTTCTTCAAAATTATTAACTATAATAATTCTTTGGTCATTTTTAAACACAAATTCAACTGTATTTGGAATAGTAGTTACTGTTGTTCTTGTTTTTTTTAATGAATTAGGTATTTTGACTGAATAAGTTGCCTCCTTTATAATTTCGCCATTATTTTTTAAAGTTAATGGTTTTTTCTTGAGTGTAATAAATTCTTCATTTTCTTCAAGAGTTTCAAATATATTTCCTTCAAATTGTTTTGTAGTTTTACATGATATTAACAATGATAGAATTGCAACTGTAATTACTTTTTTCATATCCAAAAATTAAAATCAAACAATAAACCCAACCAAATCCTCAATCTTAGAAATCAATTGAATTTTTATAGCTGTTTTCTTTAAGGAAATAGTGTTGTATTTAGAAACAAAGATTGTAGAAAAGCCTAATTTTTCGGCTTCCAAAATACGTTGCTCAACGCGTTGCACAGGTCGAATCTCTCCAGATAAACCAACCTCTGCTGCAAAACAAACATCTTTTTGTAAGGCTTCATCTTCATTGGATGATAAAATAGCAGCAACCACAGCCAAATCAATAGCAGGATCATCAACAGTGATGCCTCCAGTAATATTTAAAAACACATCTTTTGCTCCTAAACGAAAACCTGCTCGTTTTTCTAAAACAGCCAATAACATGTTGAGCCGTTTGGCATTGAATCCTGTTGCAGAACGCTGTGGCGTTCCATACACTGCAGTACTCACTAGGGCTTGCACCTCAATCATAAGTGGTCGCATGCCTTCTAAAGTGGCAGCAACTGCATTTCCTGACAGTTCTTCGTCTTTTTTTGAAATTAGAATTTCGCTTGGATTACTTACTTCTCGTAATCCTGAACCTTGCATTTCGTAAATACCAAGTTCATTGGTTGAACCAAATCGGTTTTTATTGGCTCTCAAAATTCTAAACACATGATTTCTATCACCTTCAAATTGTAAGACGGTATCTACCATATGCTCCAAAATTTTCGGTCCTGCAATGTTTCCATCTTTAGTAATGTGACCAATTAAAATGACTGGAGTTGCCGTTTCTTTTGCAAATTTTATAAGCTCAGTAGTGCATTCTTTAATTTGAGAAATACTTCCAGAAGACGATTCAATATAATCACTATGCAAGGTTTGAATAGAATCAATAACCACAATATCTGGTTCTAAAGACTCTATTTGCTTGAAAATATTTTGTGTTTTTGTTTCTGTAAGAATGTAACAATTACTACTGTTAGGATTAATGCGTTCTGCTCGCATTTTAATTTGCTTTTGGCTTTCTTCGCCAGATACGTAAAGTGTTTTGTATGTCAACTTTAAGGCAATTTGAAGCAACAAGGTGCTTTTTCCAATTCCAGGTTCGCCTCCTAATAATATTAAAGAGCCAGGAACGATGCCACCACCTAGAACACGATCAAACTCTCCATCATTAGTTTGCATTCTAGCATCTTGAGATGCATCAATTTCATTTATAAGTAATGGTTTTGAAACACGTTTTGAAGCTGAAGTTGGTGTTTTCCAATCGCTTTTTTCAGCTTTTTGAATCACTTCTTCAGCAATGGTATTCCACTCTTTACAAGCAGTACATTGTCCTTGCCATTTGGAATATTGTGTGCCGCAATTTTGGCAAAAAAAGGTTGTTTTTACTTTAGCCATTAAAATCCGAAATCACGTTTTATAGCATCAGCTCGATCTAACATTTCATCTTTGGTATAACCTCCAATTTCTTCTAAAATATAAGCTGATTGATAGGTTCGCATTGCTTTTTTAGGTTCGCCAGTTTCTTCATAAAACCGTCCTAAATAGTAGTTTCCTAAAAGCGTTTCAGGATAATCTCGTCTAGCCAGTTTTCCTAAATCTTCGTAGTACTCAAATTTTTTGTTTTTTTCAATCGCTGCTGCTATAGCCTTAAAATCATTGATAAGAATCTTTTTCTCTAAACCAAAAAGATTGTTTATCATTTCATATTTCTCGTTCAAGTAATCAACAGGAGAGGTTTCAAGAGTTAATATTCGTTCCGTATATTCCGTTTTACTTATAGGCTGAAACACAAAAAATATGCTTTCCAATGCATTTGGTATTGCATGAGCTGGAGTTGTATAATGTGTTGGCCCTTCAAAATCATCAAAGTGATATAAGAGGTTTTTATTATCAATAGCTGTAATGCTAGTGTTTAGCACCTTGGCGTCTTCTTTTACTGCTTGTAAATCGTTATCTGAAGTGGCTACGTAATAAAACATTTTATTTTCAAACTGCTTTAATCGCTCAGGAATATAAGTTAATATATCAGGCGCAAAAAACGGACTTACATTAATATATGCTTGAAATAACGGTTTTGGTTTGAGCATAAAATAGTTAATGAAGTTCGCCGTTTCACCATGACCAACAATGACTCTAAACTCTGCCAATCTGTAACTACTTACCATGTGTGGAAGCAATTCCATGGTGATAAACTCAAAAAAACTGGCTCCTGTTTCTGTAGGAAGTGAATTTTGTTCGGAATAGTAGGTATCCTCTTCTCGACTATCAACTTGATTTATACCAACTACGATACCTTCTGGCATATCTTCCCAATAGGAATAATAGTCTACATTTCCTGCAACCGCTTCAAACATATAATCTCCATCTAAAACCACAAAAAGTGGGTAGGTTTTTTCTGTATTGGTCTCGTAATTTCTAGGTAATTGAATTTTAATTTGTCGTCTTTCTCCTAATTTATTAGAATCAAATTCTTCATAAATCGTTTGTGCATTTAAGGTGCTTACACAAAAAAACAGCAATAATAGTTTTGTTAGAGGTTTCATTTTAAAATGATTTGAGATTTGATACTGGAAAGGTAATCAATTATTTTTTTCTATTGTAAATTGGTAAATAGATAAACGATAGGCTACCACAAATTATTATGATGAGTGTTTGTGCTGTCCAGATTATCCAACCAAAGGCTATGCTTGGTGTTTCGGGAATATTAAAAAGCGAAAATGCTGCTCCAATAGCTAAAGGATATACAAAAATACCTCCATTAGTGGCCGCAATTGTGAAACTTGCAGAAATAAAGGCTATTAAAATGGCTGCTAACGGAAGAATGCTAATTTCTGGAACCGCAAACGTGGTGACATAAAACATGAGCACATACATTGACCAAATGAAAATAGTATGGAAAATGAAAGCCCATTTTTGTTTCATCTTAAAAATGCTGAAAATTCCTTCTAACAGACCGTTTACAAAACCTCTAATTTTTATTGCAAATTTTGATTTGCTAGTTTTTATGAACCACAATAAAAATATACCTATAACTAATAGTCCTAAACCAGCAATAAGCAATGTTTGTGGATTAAATTTTTCAGCAAAAAATTGATAGATATAATCAAATTCTAAATATAAAGCGATGGCAATAATAATTAACATCATGACCATATCTGCAAAACGCTCGGCAACAATAGTTCCGAAGCCTTTTTCAAAAGGCACATTTTCATAGTTGGTTAATACTGCTGCACGAAGTACCTCTCCTGAACGTGGAATACCAAAATTAGCCAAATAAGCAATGAAAACTGCCATAATACTATTTGGCAATTTAGGATGGTAATTCATGGGTTCGAGCATGTATTTCCAACGATAGGCTCGAGATAAATGGCTGAACAAACCCAAAAGAACGCCTAAACCTATCCAATAATAATTGGCATCTTTAAAGTAAGGAATGAATTCTTTTACAGGGAGTTTTGAAAATGTATACCAACCAAAAAACAGAGCTAATAAAAGCGGAATGGAAATTTTAATAGCTTTTTTGGTGGTTGCGTTCAAAAGTTATTTTAATAAGTTAGTTGCTTCATCAGGAAATACCAGCGAAGGTTTAAAGGTTTTCGCTTCTTCAATGTCCATAAAAGCATAAGTGATTAAAATCAGTGTATCACCAACCGCTACTTTTCTGGCAGCAGCTCCGTTAAGGGTGATTTCTCCACTATTTCTTCTTCCAGGAATAACGTAAGTTTCTAAACGCTCGCCATTATCATTATTTACAATTTGAACTTTTTCTCCTTGAATAATGTTTGCAGCATCCATGAGATCTTCATCTATGGTTATACTTCCTATATAATTTAAATCTGCACCTGTAACTTTTACACGATGTATTTTAGATTTGACAACTTGAATTTGCATGAGGCAAAGGTAATTAATTTAATGCGATATTGTCTATTAGCCTTATGTCATCAGCATAAACAGCAATAAACGCACGATATGATTTTTTATTCGATTTTCTTTTCACAGACTTGAGTGTTTGCTCGTCGGCAATAATGAAATATTCCAATTCCAAAAGCTTGTTTTTTGCAAACTGTTTTGTTACCCATTCTGTCACTTTATTAGCACTTTTTGTGCCAAATTTGATTTTGGCAGTTTTTAGTGTTTTATATATAAATGATGCTTCTTTTTTATAAACTTCCTTGAGACGCTCGTTTCTTGAACTCATCGCTAATCCTGATGTTTCTCTTTGAATTTTACATCCAATTATTTCAGAAGGTATATTGTATTTTTTTGCTAATTTTTTTATGATTTGCAATTGCTGAAAATCTTTCTCACCAAAATATGCTTTATCAGGCTGGATGATTTCAAGCAAACGTTTTACAATAGTACCTACACCGTTAAAATGTCCTTCTCGGAATTTTCCTTCCATTTCGAACTCCAATCCATCAAAATCAAATCGTTCAGAAATTGTATTCCCATTGTAAATGGTTTCTACAGTTGGCGCAAATACAATTATTTTATCTGTAGAAACTGTTTTTAGTAAATTAATATCACGCTCTAAGGTTCTTGGGTATTTATCTAAATCTTCTTGATTATTAAATTGGGTTGGATTTACAAAAACACTAACAATAGCAACGTCATTTTGAGATATGGCTGTTTTAACCAAGGCCATGTGGCCTTGATGTAAAGCACCCATTGTTGCTACAAAGCCAAGCTTCTTTTTTTGACCTTTTAAAACTTTTATAGCATCACTAATGTCATGCTTTGTAGTGTATACGTTCACCTTAGTAAAAAATTAACAGGGTGCAAACTTAATATAATACTGTTAATCTGCATAATTTTTGTAATTTTGCGTGTTTTTTATTCTAAAATAAAACTATTAGCGCATGAAAGATAAGAGAATATTATATGTCTCCTCGGAAGTAGTACCATATTTGCCAGAAACTGAAATTTCATCAATGTCGTTTGAAGCACCTCGAATGGTTAACAAGCAAGGAGGACAAATACGAATATTCATGCCTCGCTATGGAAATATCAATGAACGTAGACACCAATTACACGAAGTAATACGTTTATCTGGAATAAACCTTGTGATCAACGATTTAGACATGCCATTGATTATAAAGGTAGCTTCTATTCCTAAAGAACGCATTCAGGTATATTTTATTGATAACGAAGAATACTTTAAAAGAAAAGCAACATTGACTGATGAAAATGGGAATTTATTCCCAGACAATGACGAGCGCGCTATCTTTTTCGCGAAAGGAGTGATTGAAACTGTTAAAAAATTAAATTGGTCTCCAGACATTATACATGTTCATGGTTGGCTGGCTTCATTGCTTCCGCTTTATTTAAAAGAATATTATAAAGATGAACCATTGTTTTCTGAAAGTAAAATAGTCACATCTATATACAATCAAAGTTTTGATGATACGTTAGATAAAAGCATGATTGATAAAATTAAATTTGATAATGTTGAAGAAAGTGCAATTTCTGTGTTAGAAAAACCATCATATAATAACATTATGAAAGTTGCCATAAACTATTCGGATGCCTTAATTGTTGGTTCTAAAGAAATTCCTGAAGAACTACAAACCTATTTAAAAAATAGTGAAAAGCCTGTTTTAGAATATCAAGATCAGGATGCATTTGCCGAAGCATACACGGAATTTTATAATACAAAAGTTTTAAGTTAACCTACATGAAAACAAGTAAAAACATTTTACGAAATATTGCCCTATTAACTATTATAATTATTGGATTCATCTCCTGTGAGAAGGATTTTGCGAAT
>CAZRDG010000128.1:0-6887 GCA_964598775.1 uncultured Lacinutrix sp. | reverse complement strand
AATTATCATCAATGGAGAAAGTTTACATTGATGTTGTAAACTTAGACCTAAACACTGAATACTCTGATTTTGGTGGCTATGAATATAATGGACGTATGTTTTTTGCTTCTTCGAGAAGTGCAGTAGGAACTGGTAACAAGGTTTATAATTGGAATGAACAACCTTTCTTAGATATCTTCGAAACGACTGTAAAAATGACTAATGGAGTTAAGGAACATGGTAGTGTTATGCCTATAAATGCTGACGGTATCAATACACCTTATCATGAAGCGACTGTAGCCATCACTAATGACGGCAAAACAATTTATTTCTCAAGAGATAATTTAAATAAGAGAAATAAATTAGACTCTGATAAAAAAGGAACTACGCATTTAAAAATATACAAAGCAACCTTAGATAACAATAACTGGAAAGATATTGAAGAGCTACCATTTAACGATGACAACTATTCTGTATATCATCCAGCGTTAAGTCCAGACAATACAAAATTATATTTCACTTCTGATAAAGAAGGAGGTCTTGGACAAACTGATATTTATGTTGTAGATATTTTAGAAGATGGAAATGCTTATGGCAAGCCAATGAACTTAGGATCGTCAGTGAACACTCCTGGTCGCGAAGGTTTCCCTTTTATCGCAAAAGATAGTACGCTTTACTTTTCATCAGATGGCTATGTGAATTTGGGATTGGTTGATATTTTTAGATCAAACCTCTTAAAAGATTCTAATGCAAAACCAGAAAACTTAGGAGCTCCTTTTAATAGTGGCTACGATGATTTTGCAATCTATATTGATTCTGATACTGAAACTGGATATTTCTCATCAAATCGCCCAGGAGGTAAAGGAAACGATGATATTTACACATTCTCTGCTTATGAGTGTAAGCAATTGGTGAAAGGTGTGGTTCGAGATAAAGATACTAATGAACCAATTCCTGGTGCAAGTGTTGAACTAATTAATGAATCTGGAAAAATTATGAATACTGTTACCTCTAATGAAAATGGCGAATATATTTTTGAAGTAGAATGCGAAAAGAATTATAGCCTTAGAGGAAGCAAACAAGATTATGAAGATGATGTACAAAGTTTTAGAACAACAGCTGTTAACAATGAAGAACAGAATGTAGATTTATTCTTAAAAAATCTTATGGCTTTGCCATGTGAGATTGTAATTAACCCTATTTTCTTTGATTTTGATAAGTGGAACATTCGTACAGACTCAAAGTATGACTTAGAGAATATTGTAGATGTAATGAGAGCTTATCCAGATATGAAAATTACAATTGAATCTCATACGGATAGAAGAGGTACATTAAAATATAACGATAAACTTTCTGATCGAAGAGCTAACTCAACGAAAGATTACATTATCTCTAGAGGAATTGCTGCAGAACGTATTGTAAGCGCAACTGGCTATGGCGAACGCAGAAAGCTTATTAGTGATGAAGAAATTGATGCTATGTCTACACGAGAAGAAAAAGAAGCTGCTCACCAAAAGAACAGACGTTCTCACTTTAGAATAGTAGATTGCGAAGAAGATCAACAAAACTAATTATTCCCTAATATATTAGAGCTTCTGCGGCTTTAATAACAACTTATTACCCAAAAAACCATTTGCAACTGCAAATGGTTTTTTTAATTTATACATTTGTGTTCTTAATTTGACTCGATAATGCAAAAGCATTTAATGATTTTAGCCTAAAATGATTGGAATATTAATAATTCTTGTTATTTCTTGGGCATTACTTTATTTAGCCGAAAGGAAATCGCTATTAGTTCTAGGAATAGTTCCAAATAGAAAACGACTACAACAATTAGGGATTGGTTTTTTACTGACATCTTTACTATGTCTTTCTGTTCAATTCTTAGAGATTAACTTAAAATCAACTAAATGGTTACTTAATAAAGAAATTGAACTAAATCTAATTTTAAGAATGTTATTCTGGGATTTAAAATCTGTGATTACAGAGGAGCTAATTTTTCGTGGAGCTCTACTTTATATTCTAATACAGAAACTTGGTAAATTAAAAGGCATCATAATCTCATCAATAGCTTTCGGCATTTATCATTGGTTCACTTTTGAGATACTTGGAAGTATAATTCCTATGATAGTCGTATTTATAGGAACTGGGCTTATAGGTTATGCCTTTGCTCTTTCATTTTCAAAAACAAAATCTATAGCAATGCCAATTGGATTGCATTTAGGATGGAATTTTACCGTTAACACAATATTTTCAAATGGACCATTAGGAAATGGAATAATACTTTCAGAAAGTAATAATATTAACTCTGATTGGTTTTCGCTTATTGGGTTATGGGTTGTTCCAATTATGATTTTATTTTTTGTAAAATTAAGTGTTCCTCAAAACAACTAAAAAAGCCATATACTTTCGTATATGGCTTTTTTTTGCTATTAATCAACTATTATACTACAGAGGAATCTGTACTATTTCTTTATAAATATATTGGTAAAATACCACTTTCCGTCTTCATCCATTTCGGCCGAAATATCAAAATTGGTAAAATCACCTTCTATAACATGTCTATGTCCTTCACTATTTAACCATGCATTAACTACAGATTGTGAGCTACTAAATGCATAAGCAACGTTTTCAGCTACTGAAATAGCTCCAGCATTGTTAACCAAATTGGTTTTTCTTTGATAAAAGTTAGCATGAGAAACCTCATCATTTTTTATCATGTAATCTGTATGACCAAAAGCTTGTGCTTTAATCGCACTCATATCGCTTAATGGCGTTAATCCTAATCCTATTCTATGAGAATTAATTAGTTCTAAAATTTCAACTTCAATAGTTTTTGTTTGGGGAACATAACTATTTGAAATTGCATCTATCTTATCCTCTTCTATCGCGTCTGTCGAACATGACGAAAGCGATAGCAACGCTAATAATGCCAATGCAGGCAATGAAGTAGGTAGTTTCATTTTGTAGGGTTTTTAGATTTGGTTCTTCAAATTTAAACGCCTACTTGGAAGTAACTGTTAAAGAAATGTTAAATTCGATGAAATACATGTATTTCGTCGATTTTTTATGTCTTTTTATCGATGAAATGCATGTTTTGAAAAATATTTATGTTTTTGGTCGAATTATTATTGCATTTTATCGATGAAATATATGTTTGCTAAATGTCATTATTTTATGGAGCTAATCTCTCTATAATCCAATTATATTCTGAATCCAACTTATAACGTATTCTATCGTGTAATCGATTGGCTCTACCTTGCCAAAACTCAATTTCTATAGGTTTTACAATAAAACCACCCCAAAATTTTGGTCGCTCAATCTCTTTGCCTTCATAAGCCTTCTCTAATTGCTTCAGCTTTTCTTCTAGTTCACTCCTATCTTTCACAACATCACTTTGATTTGAAACAATCGCACCTAGTTGACTTCCTCTTGGTCTAGATTCGAAATAACCATCGCTTAAATTTTCGGCAATCTTTTCAGCTTTACCTTTAATAATAATTTGTCGTTCGGCAGCATGCCAAAAAAAAGATAAGCACACATTTGGGTTCTTTAAAATTGCTTTACCTTTTTCACTATTATAATTGGTATAGAAAATAAATCCTTCATAAGTGTATTTTTTCAACAGTACTACTCTACCCTTTGGATAGCCATCTAAACCAATAGTAGATATAGTCATCGCATTTGCTTCATCTACACCATCGGAATGATCAACTTCATAAAACCACTTCTGGAAAAGCTCCATTGGATTTTCAGGCACATTGCTTTTAAGTAATGCTCCTTTTTCATAAGATTTTCTGTAATCGCTTAAATCGTTATTCATGGCTTTATAATAATAGAATAAATTATATCTTTAGTATTCAAATTTACATAAAATGCTTTTTGCGGAATCACTTACTGGCATCATTTTAATTATTTGTGGCATCTTGGTAAAATATAATCCAAATTTAATAGCTGGATATAACACACTAAGCGAAGCAGATAAAAAGAAGATTGACATTAAACGACTTTCCATGTACATGCACAATGGTTTAATTATTATTGGAGCTGTTTCAATAATTTTATCGATAGTGATGTATTTTCTCGAAGTTAAGGACTCTTATAGACTAATGACTATTAGTGCTTTCATTCTCATAGGAGTGCTTTATTTGTCACTGAATTCGACAAAAATGAAGACTTAATTTAAAAATTAAATACTTTACCATCTTCCGCTAGTTCAACCTGATCAAAGATCGTTTTAGCTTCATTTTTAAAATCTTCTAAACTGTTGTAGCGTGTAGAGTAATGTCCTAAAATAAGTGTTTTAGCATTGGCCTTTTTTGCAATAGTTGCTGCTTGTTTTGCTGTTGAGTGTTTTGTCGGATCTGCTAATTTTTTATTCTTTTCTAAAAAAGTAGATTCGTGGTACAGAACATCGACATCTTTAATTATTGGCACGATTGCTTCGTCATACCTGGTGTCACTACAAAAAGCATAACTCAATGCTTTTTTCCCACTAAAAGTTACAGTTTCGTTTTTAATAACCTCACCTTCTTCATTTATAACATCAAAACCTTGTTTTAGTTTTCTATAATAGGCAATGTCAATTTTCGCTTTTTTTGCTGCACTAACATTTAATTTTCTTTCATTGTCCTTTTCTTTAAATAGAAAACCATTAGTATATACTCTGTGATTTAAAGGAATAGTATGCACCTCAACTTTATCATCTTCAAAAATGCATTGCGATTCTTTGGACGTTAACTCATGAAAAATAAGTTTGTAATTGGTCCAGGAGTCTGCTAATTTCATTTGAAGCGTAATTATTTCTTTCAAGCCTTTTGGTCCATAAATATGTAAGTCTGTTTCCCTTGTAAGCAGTCTAAAGGTGGAAATTAAGCCAACCAAACCAAAAAAATGATCGCCATGTAAATGCGAAATAAAAACGTGCTTAATCCTAGAAAACTTAATTTTATTTCGTCTTAATTCTACTTGTGTGCCTTCTCCACAATCAATTAAAAACAAGTGATTTTTAATATCCAGAACTTGAGAAGTTGGATTTGTATTAGTTCTTGGTGTTGCGCTGTAGCAGCCTAAAATGGTTAATTTCATGATTCTAAACGTTTGTAGTTTAGATAATCTGATACTGTAAAATTATCTTTAAACGTAAACGCATATGGTGTTGTTCCATATAAATTAGCATAATTTATGCGTTCTTTAGCTTCTTCAGGTGTTGGTACATGGCCTTCTGGTACGAACCAAAACACCATATGCATGTCTGTTAATTTTGAGAACCACTCCTTTCTCCTTTTAAAAATATTGACATGGTCAGATTTATAAGTGAAATCAAATAGAGCTTTCATATTCATCCAAACTGACATGTTAATGACTAAAGTATCGTCATCAAAAGCATTAATTGCAACTGCATTATCATCATCTCCTTGTAATCGCCAAATAAACCCTTCGCTATCATCAGCAATGGCATTAATTCTATCCAAATTATTGACAAAATCTGCCATAATGGGATCGTCCATTGGTGCTAACATTTTCGCAATATTTACTTGAGCTAGATAATATTTCAAAACCCTAAATCACGTTCAATTTCTTCCATTTCAATGATATCGTATGCTTCTTGCATGGTAGGAACGATAACAAGTTCATCAGGAATATCTTCAAGTTTTATCTTATCAGTGACTATTACAAACGATTGTTTTGCTTTTCTATGCTGATTTGATATGTTTAAAAATTCTACAACATCTTGTGTTGTTAATGTTTTTAAACTCGTGAGGTTTATAATAATATTATCGTTTTTAAAACGAGAATAAATAACATCTAACTTTTTTACAAGTTCTACAATCGATACTTTTTCCTGTGTAATAATTGAGATATTACCATTTTTATCAAAAATCATAGTCTATTGTTTTATTTTAGAAGCTAATAAATAAATTACTGCCATCCTAATAGCTACGCCATTTTGCACTTGATCTAAAATGATGGCTTGCTTAGAATCTGCGACATCACTCGTGATTTCTACACCACGATTTATTGGACCTGGATGCATGATAGTTATTTCTTTATCAAGGCTATCCAATAGTTCTTTATTTACACCAAATTGTTGAGTGTATTCTCTTGTTGAAGGAAAGTAACTAATATCCATACGCTCGTTCTGTACGCGAAGCATATTGGCAACGTCACACCAGTTTAATGCTTTACGTAAGTTTGTTTCAACCTTTACTCCTAGTTTATCTATGTATTTCGGAATTAAAGTTTTTGGTCCGCAAACCATAACTTCTGCTCCTTGTAGTTGCAAGGCGAAAATATTTGACAATGCTACTCGACTGTGCAAAATATCTCCTACAATCACTACTTTTTTGCCCTTTACAGAACCTAATCGTTCTCTAATTGAATACGAATCTAGCAACGCTTGTGTTGGATGTTCATGAGCACCATCTCCTGCATTAATGATACTTGCGTTAACATGTTTTGATAGGAAAACTCCAGCTCCTGGATTTGGATGTCTCATCACCACCATATCCACTTTCATAGATAGGATATTATTTACAGTATCAATAAGTGTTTCTCCCTTTTTTACTGAAGATTGCGATGCTGAAAAATTGATAACATCTGCTGAAAGTCGCTTTTCTGCTAACTCAAACGATAATTTTGTACGCGTTGAATTTTCAAAAAATAAATTGGCAATGGTTATGTCTCTAAGTGAAGGTACTTTTTTAATGGGTCTATTAATGACTTCCTTAAAGTGGTCAGCAGTTTCAAAAATGAGTTGTATATCTTGTTTGTTAAGATACTTTATTCCTAGTAAGTGATTGACACTTAATTCGCTCATAATTAATTATTAATTAAATATACTGAATCTTCACCATCAAATTCAGCCCAATTTACTTTTACTTTTTCTTTATTTATGGCATCTACTT
>CAZRDG010000127.1:0-6892 GCA_964598775.1 uncultured Lacinutrix sp. | reverse complement strand
AAACAATTTAGTGATGGTTTGTCAATGACCAAATACCCAATGTATGCTACTATTTTGGCAAATGTTATTAATGTAGTTCTAAACTATGCACTCATATTTGGCAAGTTAGGATTTCCTCAAATGGGAATTGTTGGTGCAGCAATAGGAACTTTAGTGTCTCGTATTGTAATGCTTTTCTTTTTATGGTGGTTGTTAAAAGGAAAAGAAAATTCCAAAGCCTATGTAACAAACATAAAATTGTTCAGCTTAGAAAATAGGATGATAAAAAAAGTATTAAACTTAGGATTTCCTAGTGCCATGCAAATGTTTTTTGAAGTCGCTATTTTTACAGCAGCTATTTGGTTAAGTGGAACACTTGGTAAAAATCCACAAGCAGCGAATCAAATAGCATTAAATTTATCATCAATGACCTTCATGGTAGCAATGGGATTAAGTGTGGCAGCGATGATTAGAGTTGGAAATCAAAAGGGTTTAAGGGATTTTTCTGAACTTAGACGAATAGCCATTTCTATATTTATTCTAGGCTTGTTATTAGCATTTGTCTTCGCCATTTTATTTTTAGCTTTCCATAATATGTTACCTAAAATGTACGTCGATGTTGATGATGCAATTAATTTCATAGATAATTCTGAGGTAGTTTCAATAGCAGCTACGTTACTTTTAGCAGCGGCTATTTTTCAGTTGAGCGACAGTGCTCAGGTTATTCTTTTAGGAGCTTTAAGAGGCTTGCAAGATGTTAAAATACCAACTATAATCACTTTTATAGCATATTGGTTAATTGGCTTTCCTATAAGTTATTATTTAGGAAAAGAATATGTTTATGGTAGCTTTGGAATTTGGTTAGGCTTGATAGCGGGACTAACTTCGG
Source organism: uncultured Lacinutrix sp. (assembly GCA_964598775.1). GTDB lineage: Bacteria > Bacteroidota > Bacteroidia > Flavobacteriales > Flavobacteriaceae > CAJQLB01. Next base: position 6,024 of record CAZRDG010000127.1, on the reverse strand, counting down.
CAGCAATTTTATTATATTTTAGGTTTAACTATCTTACAAAACGTTTAGTTTTGCAAGAACAACAAAATATAAGTTAATATGGAACTTCCTAAGTTTATTCTTGGCGATAATACTGATTTTGATACTGCAATTTTTGTAATTCATACTGAATTTCCAAGGTTTGTAATTAACCTTGAAAATGACGAAATTGAATGGTTTGAAGATTTTGATGCTCAAGATGAAAAAGAACTTTTAAGCGAAATGGAAAGCTTAATAGAAGAAGCTTCTAAATTTTATGATAGAGAAGTTTCAAGATATGATGAATAATATTTTTTATGCTTGATCAATTAGTACAATTAGATACAGATTTATTTATTTTTTTAAATGGACTAGGTTCAGAAACTTGGGATCAATTTTGGTTATTTTATACAAACAAGCTTAATTGGATTCCATTCTATGCTGTTTTAGGATATTTGATGTTTAAAAGACTTAATACGAAAATGTTTGTATTAACACTTGTAGTCATTGTTTTAATGATTTCTTTTACAGACCAAGGCACAAATTTGTTTAAGAATGTACTGGTAAAACGGTTGCGTCCTTGCCATGTTCCTGATATTATGGATGTGATGAGACTTGTGCGATCATGGTGTGGTGGTCAACATGGATTCTTTTCGGGCCATTCATCAAACTCTATGGCAATTGCTATATTTTCTAGTTTATTGCTAAGAGATAAATATAAATATTTGCCTTATATTTTAGTTATATGGTCTTTACTAATGGGTTATAGCCGAATTTACGTTGGTGCACATTATCCTCTTGATGTCCTTTGCGGATTTATTTTTGGAGGCTTATCTGGATTTGGTTTTTATAAATTGGATAAATATTTACAATCCAGATTTCAATTGAAATAAGTTCTATTATTTCTGAGTTAGTTTGTAATAGCTATAACTTAATCTATCCTTGTAACCTCTGGCACCTTCTGAAACGGTGTTTAAACTGTATGTTGTTATAAACTCTATGTTATAATTGTTTTCAAGTTTTTTTAAATCCTCTTTCTGTGCAGTTTGAACAATAACATTCAGTGTCGAATTCAGATTTGGCAATTTGTCAATATCTGAAGGTTTTATTTTTCCTCCATAATTCCAAATAATTTCTGGAGAAGGATCTCCAATGCAAAATAGTTCTTCTGAAACATTATCCAATTCTATTTTTAAGCTGCTTATAGGTTTGTAACTATCTTGTTTTAAATGTGAGGTTAATGGTACTACAAATAAGAAAACAGCTACCATAAAGGCAATGCATAAGTAGACAACGGTTTTAATTTGTTTTTTTATTAAGGATCCTAATATTAAAATACCAAGTGTAAATAAAACAATTGCTGCTATACTAAATTGTAGCCAAGCTGAGCTTAAACTATCTTTTAATAACAAATAACCAGCTATTGGGAAAGCCAATCCTATTAGGCTAATTAATCCAAAGTTAAAGTAGATAGGAATTGTTTCGCGCTTATTTTTTAAGTCTTTAAATCTTCTGAATAAATATTCAATATAAAAACCAATATTTAATGCTAATGGAATTAAAACAGGCATCAAATACCTTGATTTCTTTTCTGGGATAATAGACAGTAAAATCACGGCTAAAAGTGTCCATAGCAATGTGAATTTATAAGTTTTTAAATCGCTAACTCTTGTTTTTAAGTAAGGATATAATAAACTAACAAAGGCTGGAATGGTCCATAATCCGCTTTGTGTGAAAAAGCTCCAGTAATAATAAAAAGGCCTAACGTTGTAGCTGGACCAATTACCAGTTTCTCGCTTCGTAATTTCTAAAAATGTTTGTGGATCTGCATATCTTACAAAAAAATACCACCATCCTCCAATTACTAAAGCTAAAAGCAATAATGAAAACATCGAAAACCATTTAGCCTTAAAGTGCTTGTATCTATATATCAAGCCATAAGCGATTAAAAATGGCAACAGCAATGCATAAAATGAAATTGGACCTTTGGACATAATAGAAAGCCCAATAAAAATTCCAGCAAATAAAGTATGCTTCCAGTAATTTTGATTCTTACTGAATAATTGATACAAATGATAGATACCTATCAACATAAAGCCATGTGTAAAAATATCCCAAGGCGCCTCTATAACAATACCAATCACATAAAACGAAGTAAGCGTTAATAAGCCATTAATTAGACTGTGTTGTTTATTGTCTAAAATTTTATTGCTTAATAAATAACTGGTTATAACCAGTACAATGACCATAATAAAACCAGGCAAACGCATGGCGTAAACACTCTTAATTCCAAAAATAGATGCTGAAATTGCAGCCAGCCATGATGGTAACGGAGGTTTTTGGTATCGAGGTTCACCATTCATAGTAGTCAATAACCAATTGCCATCGGTTAGCATTTCACGAGCCGTAATAAAATTACGAGCTTCCATAATCGTGACTTCTAGCACATCCATATTGAGAGCAAACATAAGGATTGCAATAACAGTGATAGAAATTTTTGGATTATGTTCAATCAGTTTGATAATCATCTTTGTGCAATAAAATTAAATTTCTGATATAAATAATTGAACCTAATAGGTGGCCAATAAAAAGAACAGGATCTTTTCTAAATACTGCATAGGTTAATATAAGTGTAGAACCAACCAAACTCAATAACCAAAATCCTAAAGGTAAAACTGAGGTTTTCTTGTGTTCAGAATACAACCATTGATACACAAAACGCAATGTAAATACAATTTGAGAAACAATGCCTAACCACAATAACCAATTTGGAATATCTTCATTTTTGAATAGTAAATCCTTGTCTATGACATTATTGTTGAAGTAATACACAACTATTAACGTCGGTACACTATAAAGCAAAAAACGTGTGAACCAATGAAATCTTTGCCATTGATTTTGCAACTGAAGATTTCTAATATATATGAAATAGGTTAGAGCCTGCCCTAACATAATGGCAAAATCATTTCGTAAGTAACCGTAAATAAAAAGGAGGAAAGAAGCTAACAAACTCAATGTCCAAAACAAAGTTGGAGTGATAACTTTTTTTTCTCTTTCAGATGAAAGCCATTGTATGATTAGTCTCGAAGAGAATAGTATTTGGGCAATAAAGCCTATGGTATATATTAACCAGTTGCTCATAAATCGTGTTTAGCAACTTTGTAATTAATATATTTACGTTTCATCCATAGGTAAGCAAAACAATCAGCTAAAGGCCCCAGAAGTCTATTCCACAATCCAAATTTTGCTTGTCCAGCAATTCTTGGATAATGCCTCACAGGAATTTGAATAATTTTACCTTCTTGCAACAAAATCATGGCAGGCAAAAAACGATGTAACCCTTTAAACATTGGAATTCGTTTAGCATAATCTGATTTTATTACTTTTAAAGGACAGCCAGTATCATCCATACCATCATGAGTAAATGCACGCCTTATACCATTGGCAATAGTTGACGACATGTTTTTAACGAACGAATCTTTTCTATTGGCTCTTACTCCTGTAACCAAATCATAGTCATTAATATGTTCTAATAGTAAATTAAAATCTTCAGGATTAGTCTGTAAATCAGAATCTATATAGCCAACTAATTCAGTAGTAGCATAATCAAAACCTGCCTTTATTGCAGCACTTAAGCCTTTGTTGGCTTCAAAAGAAATGTAATTAAAGTTGTCATTTCTTTGGCAAATGGTTTCAATAATAGCTTGGCTATTGTCCTTTGAACCATCATTAACAAACAAAATACAGGTGTTTTTTGTGGCAATTTTAGAGTAGGCTAGTAGTTCTTTTTCAACACGTTCTAGATTATCTTCTTCATTATAAACAGGAACAATAATGGTAAATTGAAAACTCATTGATGCTTAGTTAGTATTTGCAAAAATATTCTTTTTTAATTAAGATTAAGTGATAGACCTTTTTAAATATAAAAAAGATGTTAAATTGCAGCATCAAAATGAAGCAATGAATATTTTAGTTACAGGAGTTGCAGGTTTTATTGGATCACATACTGCGGAAAGATTAAGTGATTCTGGGCATCATGTTATAGGTGTCGATAATTTTAATGACTACTACAGTTTAGACTTAAAACAATTAAACGCAAAGTCTTTGGAAGATAAAGGTGTTAAGATTATCAATAAAGATCTTAGAGATGCAGATTTAAATTCAGTCTTACCTAAGGACATTTCTTATATTTTTCATTTTGCTGCACAACCAGGAATTTCTGCAAGTTCATCGTTTGAAGACTATTTTACCAATAATGTTATTGCAACCAAAAACTTGGTTGATTATGCCTTACAATGTAAAGAATTAAAACTGTTTGTAAATATTGCTACCTCGTCTATTTATGGTTTAGAAGCCACCTTTCCAGAAAGTGTAGCCGTAAAACCAGCATCACATTATGGTGTGACTAAATTAGCAGCCGAACAATTGGTGCTTCAAAAGAGTAGAGAATTACAAATGAAAGCATGTTCGTTGCGTTTGTATTCAGTCATTGGGCCACGAGAGCGTCCAGAGAAAATGTACACCAAACTGATAGCTTGTGGTTTAAATGATGAAGCTTTCCCATTATATGAAGGTAGCGATAAGCATTTGAGAAGTTTTACATATGTTGGTGATATTGTAGATGGCGTAGTTAGTGTGATTGGAAAAGAATCAAAAGTTGATGGTGAAGTGATTAATCTTGGTACAGAAGTGGAACATACTACACAGGAAGGAATTGAAGCTGTTGAAAAAGTACTAGGTAGGTCTATTAAGGTCAAAATTGTGCCAAAACGTGCTGGAGACCAGTCAAGAACCAAAGCAAATATAGATAAAGCAAGGCGTTTACTTGATTACAATCCGCAAACAACATTGTTAGAAAGTGTAACCCATCAAGTGAATTGGTATAAAGAGAATTTTACATAGCTAACTATAACTTATTTGTAATACTTAGTATGTTATTGCGATCAGAAATGATTAACGATAGTTAAAGGTATTCTTTTTTGTAAGCAATTTAAAAATTCATAATTAGTACTTTTTCAAATAAGTATTCTTTCTTGTAAATGCAATAGGATTAATAGTAAGATGGATGTTCTTCAACGTTAAATACAGATAACATTGTAGAAGAAACCTAATTATGACAGATAAAATAAAAAGAACTCATAAAGCGCAAACGCCAGATTGTGGTGTGTCAGAGAATTTTCAAAAAGTTACTTCAAGGTGTTTTATATTGCCTTTTATTGTGTTGTTTTCGTTTTTTTGTTTTTTTCTAATTACCACTGAAAGCACTTTTATAAATAAGTATGTAGAATGTCAAAAGGACATTTTTTTAGAATTAAATCATGTTTTATCTATTCATCCTAAACTAGCCTATAACATAACGCAACTTGGTGATGCCCTTGTTATTTTTCCATTTGTTTTTATTTTTCTCATTGTTGCGCCAAAATTTTGGGAAGTCTTATTAACATCGTCAATATTTACTTTAATTATATCGGCGGTTCTTAAACTTATTTTTGCAGTGCCTAGACCAGCTGCTATGATAGATATGGATGCATTTACAATTATGGGAAGACCAAATATATTGCACACTTCATTACCATCTGGGCATTCAATGACAGCCTTTATGGTTATTACGGTTTTACTATATGCATTTATGCCGAAAAAATTGATGTCAAAGATAATTTGGTCAACAGTACTTATATTAATAGGGCTTACTATTGCTTTTTCAAGAGTCGCAGTAGGTGCTCATTATCCGATTGATGTAATTTTAGGTTCTACATTTGGTTATATTATGGCAATATTGAGCATAAGATTAAATACAAATTTAAACTGGTTGTATTGGATGAAAACGAGGAGATTCTATCCAATTATTATGCTAATTTTATCAATCTGGACGTATCTAGTTATTTTGAAAATCATGAAATATAATATGGTTATTTTCTATCTTTCATTATTAGCATTGGTTGTTACGTTCTTTGTAATTACTAAAAAATATGTCGAAAAAAATAAAGCTTAGTTCTTATGTGCTAATAATGAAAGATAGAAAATAAC
>CAZRDG010000126.1:0-6937 GCA_964598775.1 uncultured Lacinutrix sp. | reverse complement strand
ATATCTTTATTAGCAATTGGTTTTTGAGTGACTTTAGTAATGTCTCTAAAAGTGATTAAACCTACAAGTTTGTAGCTGTCATCAACAATTAAAAGCTTTTCAATTTTATGTTTCTGAAGGATAATTTCAGCATCATTTAATGAAGTACCAACAGCCGCAGTGATTAAATTTTCTTTGGTCATTACCTCAACAATTGGTCTTTCACTTTCATGCTCAAAACGTAAATCTCTATTGGTAACAATTCCTTTTAAAATGCCATTATCATCAACTATTGGAATTCCTCCAATGCTATATTCTCTCATCAAACGATTTGCATCAGCTACCTTAGCCGTTAACGGTAAGGTTACAGGATCTATGATCATTCCGCTTTCAGCACGTTTTACTTTACGTACTTTTTGGGCTTGCTCATCAATGGTCATGTTTTTATGAAGCACGCCTATTCCGCCTTCACGAGCCATAGCTATAGCCATTTGACTTTCTGTAACTGTATCCATTGCAGCAGAAATAATAGGAATATTAATAGAAATATTTCTAGTGAATTTTGACTGAATACTAACTTCTCGTGGTAAAATTTCGGAATATGCTGGAACTAATAAAACGTCGTCATAAGTAAGACCTTCTCCAACAATTTTGTTTTGATGTGCAATCATAGCTTTAGCTTTTAATTGCGTGCAAATTTACGTATTTTATTTTACTTATAATGCATGTGGTTCCTTAAAGTGTAAATTCATGAAAACCTTATGCAAAAACAGGACAGACCAGATTGAAAATGTGCTTTCGTAAGTGAATTTAAATTTTTATTTTTAAGCATTAAACAATACAATGGAAACCTACGCAAACGCTTTACTTTATGCTATTCCCTTTTTTATTGGCTTGGTTCTTTTTGAAATTGGCTATGGTCATTTCATTAAAAAGCAAATGCACAAACCAATGGACACTATTTCCAGTTTAAGTTCCGGGTTAACCAATATTATTAAAGATTCCTTAGGATTGGTTTTAATTATCGTTTCTTATCCTTTCTTACTTGAACATTTAGCAGTTTTTGAAATTGACGCGACATGGTTGGTTTATGTTATTGCTTTTATATGTATTGATTTTGCAAGTTATTGGAACCATCGATTAAGTCATAAAATTAATTTATTTTGGAATCAGCATGTGATTCACCATAGCAGTGAAGAATTTAACTTGGCTTGCGCTTTAAGGCAATCCATTTCTAACCTCTTAGGCTATTTTTCAATTTTATTAATTCCAGCAGCACTTTTAGGAGTCCCTCATAAAGTTATAGCTGTTTTGGCTCCAATACACTTATTTGCTCAGTTTTGGTATCACACAAAACATATTGGAAAATTGGGCATTTTGGAATACATTATTGTAACGCCTTCTCAGCATCGTGTGCATCACGCAATAAACAAAGAATATATTGATAAAAACTTGGCCGCTATTTTTTGTGTCTGGGACAGGGCATTTGGAACTTTTCAAGAAGAACTAGACGAGGTTCCTCCAGTTTATGGTGTTTTGAAGCCAGCCAATACTTGGAATCCCATTCTAATTAACTTTCAGCACATTTGGCGTTTGATTCAAGATGCTTGGCGAACCAATAGTTGGATAGATAAATTAAGAATTTGGTTCATGCCAACAGGCTGGCGACCAAAAGATGTGATTGAAAAATTTCCAATAGAAATTATTGAAAATCCTTATGAACAGGTGAAATTTAATACAAACCCGTCAAAGGAATTGATTTATTGGTCTATTTTTCAACTAATAGCAACAACATTACTGATGCTCTTTATGTTTTATAACTTTAAAAATATTCAACCAGTTGATCTAATAATTTACGGATTAATTGTGTAATTAGGTATTTATGGTTAAACCTCATTAATGGATAATAGCAAAATTGCTATTGTGGTTGAATTGTATTTTTGTTGTTTGGGTTTTTATGTTGTAATTACTACCAATGATTGGTTTGGTCTTTCGGAATATATCTCTTATGGCAACTATATTATCCTGTTCTATTTTGTTTTAAGCATATTGGGTACACTTTACTTCACAAATAAACTTTTTAGAAAACAGAATGTAATGATCAGTTCTTAGGATGACTTTGAACCAATTGGGTTAGAATAACAGCAACTGAAATCGTAAAGGTTAATGTCATTAAAATTCCTGAGCACATTACAATATATTTCATCCAAAGCACTTCTTTCCAGAGTAAATAAAGTCCTCCAAAAGTTAAAATAACAGAGATAAAAGGCTCAATCATTAAAAATAATTTTAGCTTCTTATTTAGCTTTGTAATACTCAATAGGATTCCAACCAAAAAGAAGATAATGGACATGGACAGAATATGATTATGAACCAAAGTGAGCATTTCTTGCTCGCTCTTTTTAAACTTCATTATCATTGCCTCTTCATCAGATTCATTACCTAAATAGTGTTCTTCAATACCATTTGGATTTGCAGAAGATGTTTCACCAACAAACAACAAGCCTGAATAAAAGCCAATGGACAGAACAATAACAAAAGCAGCCACAAGCCACTTTAATTCCTTTGACAATTTGTAAATCAGTCCGTTTATTTCCATTATAGTTGTTTGTTTTGTCGCAATATCTTTATTGATTTCAATACATTATTCACAGCGTTAGTCATAGATTTTACAGAAATGGTTGCCCCAGAAATGGCTATGATGTTATCTCCATAAATTAATTCATCCGAAGATTTTTTGCCATCGAACTGTTTCAACCAGCGCTTGCTCCCTATTTCACCACCATATTCTTCTCTATAAATAAGTACACTAGATTTTAAAATAACCCATTCATTATCAAACAATATTAAATAATCAAACTCTGCTGTTTTGCTAGGTGCTGAAGCAATATAAGCATAACCCAAAATAGCATTGTTTGCCTGAATTTTAAATAGATTATTGTGATTAAATTTTGACGGGAGTTCAGTTGTAAATTTCGAATCAATTTCTACTGCAATCAAGTCATATTTTTCTATGCTAAAAAATTTTTTAACCTCCTTATCCACTCTTTTATGATTGCCTTTTGTCAAACCAAACGACAACAATACAAAAGCAAAACACACAGTAAAAATTAGTTTATGTATCATACTATTGTATTAAAACCAGACTCCAATACCAAAATTCAACATGTTTGGTAATTCACTATTAGACTGGGCATTATCTCTAATTTGGTAATCGCCTTTTAAAACAACACCTGGAGCAATGTGGTAACTTAATCCAGTAGTTATATCGCTTCTATTATAAGCATTATTTCGTACTAAATCACCTTCTGTTTTTGCATGTGTATCAAATTGCTCATACCTAACAAAGGCAAACAAACGTTGTTTCTTTTCTTGTGCCAATAAATTATAGGCTGTTTCTAAATACCATCCTTGTAATGCACTACCTAAGTCCTTATTTGTTAAATTATTATATGATTCTGTATTGGATAAGGCTGCATTAATAAATTGCCCTCTAGCTGTAAATCTCTTATATGCATAACGAGCATCAAGACCAATCATTGAAATTCCTATACTAGAACCATCAATTGCATCAATTTCGTCTTCAGCTTGTGTGTCTCCAAAATAACCTGAAAGTCCCAGACGTAAACCAGGTATGCCATAGTAATCAAATTTCAAAGAAAATGTTGGGCTGTCAATAGTGGATTGAATTCCTTTTTGCCTTCCACTTCGCAAACCGTTAGATCCTTTTAAAAAACCATTTATGCCGCCCTCTCCATCAATTGAAGCAGATTTAAAACCATTAAAAACATAAGCTTGATAACCTAATGACAAGTCATTAAACCTGCCAGTAACACCAACACCAATTTCTCTCCAGGTAGATGGTACAATGACATTATCAACTGCTGGTCTTTCAACACCATTAAATGTTGTAGGTTCATGGAACTCATTAATAATTCCCATAGGAACCAACATCAATCCACCTCTAATACTTAAATTTGGTGCTACAGCATAGTTAACAAAAGCTTGTTCTATATATACCTCCTGTACATGTTCAAATTCAACTTCAGTTATAAATTGAACTTCATCTGTGAATTTATAACCAAAAAGCAAAACCAATCGTTGTACATCCATTTCTCCATTTAAAGCCTCTGGTTGATTGTAAGTAATCTCACCATATGCACCTACGGTCACCGCATCACCATAATTACCTGATAATAAACGTTGTGCCGCATTTAATTGCTTTTGAGGATCAAAAGTGATAGAATCTTGTGCAGTTTGAGCATTCATAAATGTGCTAAGAGATATAAAAATAATCAGAAATCGAATTTTCATTTTTATCAATTGAATTTAATTTGTTTTTATTTAGACTTATTATAAATAGAATTATAATTGAAGTGGCAAAAATAACACTGAAAATTAAAAATTCAAACTTTATTTAGAATTATTTTAAATAATTTTTTGATGCTTTTTAGTGATAAAAATGGAAGTGTTCTGCTTTCGTTATTAATAGTTCTTTTAGCGTTATTTTTAAAAGTTTATATCCACTAATTTTGCCACGTTTTCAATAAGAACAGCCCTTATGAAGAAGATAGCACTAGTGCTTATTACGATATTTTACTTAGGTTTTGTCAATGCGCAAGATTCACTTATCACTCAGGAACTCAACGAAGTACTCATTACAGCAACGAGAACTATAAGGCAATTATCCTCATTACCAATGCCTGCTCAAATTATTTCAAAAAGAGATATAAAAAACTCTAACTCAGTAAGATTGAATGATATTTTAAACGAACAAACTGGTTTAATAACAGTATCCGATTTTGGCGGTGGAGAAGGCATTCAATTACAAGGCTTAGATTCGCAATACACATTAATTTTAGTTGATGGTGTTCCTCTTGTCGGTCGTTCAGCAGGTACTTTAGATATCAGCAGAGTTTCAGTTGGAAATATCAAACAAATTGAAGTGGTTAAAGGTGCATCATCTAGCCTTTACGGAAGCGAGGCTCTTGGAGGTGTTATTAATATAATTACTGATACTCCAAACTCTGGTCTAAAAGGTAATATAAACTATAGATTAGGTGCTTTTAACACTAATGATTTAAGTAGTACCATCAATTACAAAAAAGGTAAAGTTGGTATTAACACCTATTTAAATAGATATAGTAGTGATGGTTATGATTTAGATGATAATGACGATTTAAATACAGTAGAACCTTTTAGTAATTATACATTTAACTCTAAAATTACTTATGATTTTACTGAGAATACCAATCTTTTACTATCTGGAAAATATTATACTCAAAATCAAGATTACGTTGCATCATCTAGCCTAAGAGGAGAAAGTGACATTAATGAATGGAACACCCATTTAAAATTAAGTCATAGATATAGGGAAAAATGGAGTAGTTATTTTGAGTTTTATACTACGAGATACAAAGCCAAAGATTTTTTAAATGACGATAATGGTAGTCTTTTTAGCGAAAGCTATTATAACCAGTTATTAATTCGCCCAGAAGTCAGAGCTACATATAATTTAAATGACGCTAACAATTTTATTGGAGGCATTGGCTTTAATCATGAAACTTTAGACCGAACAGATTTTACAGAACAGCCAGAGTTTAACTCACCTTATATCTATCTTCAATATGATGGAGATATAAATGAAAAGCTAAATATAATTTTAGGAGCACGATTTGATAGTCATAACAAATACAAATCTCAATTTAGCCCAAAAGCTGCAATTCGATATGAGGTCAATGATAAACTTGCTATTAAAAGTTCAGTTGGATATGGCTTTAAAGCTCCTGATTTTAGACAATTATATTTTGATTTTACAAACGCAACAGTTGGCTATACCGTTTTAGGCTATAATGCTGTCTCTACAGCAATCCCAAAACTTGAAGAACAAGGTGAAATCGCCAATATTGTGGTCCCAGTTTCAGAATTCGACAATGAATTAAATCCTGAAAACTCCATAAGTATCAATATTGGAAGTGATTTTAAATTAACATCTGAACTAAAATTTGACCTAAATCTTTTTAGAAATAACATTAACGATTTAATTGATACTAGAGTTATTGCAAATAAAACTAATGGTCAGAACGTATTTAGTTATTATAACGTCAATAAGGTTTATACCCAAGGGTTGGAGTTTAACACAACATGGAAACCTACCAACAGACTTAAAATTTCAGGAGGATATCAGCTTTTGTATGCCAAAGATAAGGATGCAGAAAAAGCATTTGAAAATGGCGATGTATATGCAAGAGAAAACCCTAGCTCGCCATCTTTCCAGCTTAACAAAGAGGATTACTTTGGCCTGTTTAATAGATCACGTCATATGGCTAATCTAAAGCTATTTTATACAATTCCTGATTGGAATATGGACACTAACCTGAGAGGAACTTATAGAAGTAAATATGGTCTTATTGATAGTAATGGAAATACATATTTAGATAGTTATGATGAGTATGTTAACGGTTATGCCATTATTGATTTTGCCATAAACAAAACCTTCAATAAAGACTACCAATTAGGTTTTGGAGTTGATAACCTATTCAATTTTACAGACACTCAAAATATCAGCAATATTGCTGGAAGAATTATATACGGAAAACTTAACATTCAATTTTAATAAATAACATAAAAAACTATGAAATCGCAGATTAACAAAAACAATTTTAAAACATTTAAACAAATGAGTAAAACTTTTAAATTATTTACATTATTAGCACTTTTTATATCTTTTAGTTCATGCTCTACAGATGATGACAATGATACGATCTTATTAGAAGTTGAGTCCAAAACTGTAGCAAATTTATATGCTCCACAACAAGGTGGAATAGACCCAAATACAGGTCAGCCTCTACCAGTTTCGGGAGATTTCGCAAAGTTCGATTTTTCAACAGGAGAAACTACCACTAGTGAAACAGATTGGGACATTGCCTTTAGAGGATCAACCATTATAGTAAATGGA
>CAZRDG010000125.1:0-6938 GCA_964598775.1 uncultured Lacinutrix sp. | reverse complement strand
AACTTTTATTGTATGTAATGTTTTAATATTTTATACACGACGTTAAACGAAGGTCGACAATTTTTTTAATAAAGTCAAGAGGTTTTCAAAAACCCAACCCTCTTGTTTGTTTATTCTCGTTACCTTTCTTCTGTAAAAAACTAAATTTTGTCTTTTAAAACATACAAAATTTAGTTTCACATCAGTAACCACTTCGTTAGTCCATGTAATTTTTTAATTTGGTTGTTATCAATTTCCAAACAAAAAAATTCATGTACTTTTGCACTCTATAAAACTATTGATTAATGCAGTTAAACCTAACCAAACCCATTTGTTTCTTTGACTTAGAAACTACTGGAGTAAATATTTCACAAGATAGAATCGTAGAAATTTCTATCCTTAAAGTCTTTCCTAACGGAACAGAGGAAAGCAAAACCTGGTTGGTTAATCCCGAAATGGAAATCCCAAAAGAAGTTATTGCTATTCATGGTATTACTAACGAAAAGGTGGCAAACGAGCCAACATTTAAAGAGTTGGCTAAGGATATTTATAATATGATTAAGGATTCAGATTTAGGTGGTTTTAACTCCAATAGGTTTGATATTCCGTTATTGGCTGAAGAAATGTTGCGTGCTGAGGTTGATTTTGATATGAAAAATCGCGTTGCTGTTGATGTGCAAACCATTTTTCATAAAATGGAACAACGTACCTTAAGTGCAGCTTATAAGTTTTACTGCGATGAAAATTTAGAAGATGCTCATAGTGCAGAAGCAGATACCAAAGCGACCTATGAAGTCCTAAAGGCACAAATAGCAAAGTATGACGAACTGGAAAATGACACTAAATTTTTGGCAGAATTCAGCTCGCGTAAAAAGTTTGCCGATTTTGCAGGATTTATCATTTACAACAAACAAAAAGAAGAATGCTTTTCATTTGGGAAGCACAAAGGCAAACGTGTTGTAGATGTCATGGAAGAAGAGCCTGGATACTTTGGTTGGCTTCTAAACGCAGACTTTCCATTATACACTAAAAAAGTATTGACAGCTATAAAACTGAGACAGTTTAATAATAAATTATTATAGAATGAAACTCATTTGCATTGGTCGTAATTACACCAAACACATAGAAGAACTTCAAAACGAAAAACCAACAGATCCTGTGGTGTTTATTAAGCCAGATACTGCGATTCTTCTAAAAAATCAGCCGTTTTTTATACCTGATTTCTCTGATGATGTCCATCATGAGGTCGAGATTTTAGTAAAAATCAATAAAGTTGGTAAGCATATTGATAAAAAATTTGCACATAAATACTATGAAGAAATAGGTCTTGGGATAGACTTTACTGCACGAGATTTACAAAGCCAATTGAAAGAAAAAGGTTTGCCATGGGAAAAGGCAAAATCCTTTGATGGCGCAGCTGTGGTTGGGAAGTGGTTGCCTAAAACTAAGTTTGAAAATGTTGATGATATTCAGTTTAAATTACTTAAAAATGACGAGGTTGTACAAGATGGAAACACCAACTTAATGCTTTGGAAAATAGATGAGTTAATCGAATATGTGTCAAAATATTTTACTTTGAAGATTGGAGATATTATATTTACGGGAACTCCAGCAGGAGTTGGCAAGGTAGTTGCTAATGATAAATTAAAAGGATATATTGAGAATGACGAACTATTCTCTATAACAGTTAAGTAAATGGAACAAAATTATAAATTAGATAAAATTCGTGAACTCTCTGGAAATGACCAGGAATTTATTGAAACTTTAGCCATGACTTTCTTAGAGGAAGTTCCAGCAGATGCACGACTTTTAAAAATTGCTGTAGATAGCTCAGACCATTTAGCTACTTACAAAGCTGCTCATAAAATGAAACCTACTATTGATTTGTTTGAACTTGGTGTTCTAGAAGAACTCATAGAAGTTCAGGATTGGGGAAAATTTGAGCAAAAAGGAAAAAATATAACAGACCAACTTGAAAAAGTAATGGTTGCTGTTGAAAAAGCAGCAGCCGAAATCAAGGCAGACTTCAACTTATAATGCAAGCAGAAATAATAACAATTGGTGATGAGATTCTCATTGGTCAGATTGTAGATTCTAATTCCGCTTTTATAGCCAAACAACTTAATAAAATTGGTGTTTCGGTGTATCAAATTACGTCTGTACAAGACGATAAAGCTCACATCTTAAAATCTTTAAAAGAAGCTGAAGAAAATGCAGATATCATTATTATTACAGGAGGTTTAGGTCCTACAAAGGATGATATTACCAAAAACACCTTAGCCGAATATTTTAATGATAGTTTAGTTCCAGACGCTTCAGTTCTGGAAAACATTCAAGACCTCTGGAAGAAGTACATCAAACAAGAATTGTCACAAGTGAATATAGATCAAGCCTTAGTGCCTTCAAAAGCCAAGGTCTTGATGAATCGTTTTGGCAGTGCTCCAGGTATGTGGCTTGAAAAAGAGTCGAAAGTATTTATATCACTTCCAGGAGTACCTTTTGAAATGAAAGCACTCATTGAGAATGAGGTCATTCCAAAACTTAGACAACAATATCAATTACCTTTTATTCTTCATAAAACATTGCTGACCTATGGACTTGGTGAAAGTAAACTGGCAGAACGTATTGAAGGTTGGGAAGATAACTTACCAAAGTTCATCAAACTTGCATATTTGCCAAGCTTAGGAAGAGTGAGATTGCGTTTGTCAGCTAAGGCGAATGATAAGGAAATGGTCGTCGCCGAAATGGAAAAACAAATCGAAACGCTTTTGCCTCAAATACAAGATATTTTTGTTGGTTTTGAAGAAGATCATTCTCTTGAAGCCATTATCGGAAAAAAATTAACCGAACTTGGCAAAACCTTAGCAACAGCTGAAAGTTGTACAGGCGGAAAAATTGCAGAGCAAATAACAGCAATTCCTGGCGCATCACATTACTTTAAAGGCAGTGTGGTTAGCTACGCAACTCAAGCTAAAATGGATGTGTTAAAAGTAGATGCTGACATCATTGACAAATATTCTGTAGTGAGTACTCAAGTTGCTGAGGCTATGGCATTGCAAGCGCAAAAATTATTTAAAACAGACTATGCCATTTCTACTACAGGAAATGCTGGACCAACAAAAGGTGAAGGAGATGCTGAGGTTGGTACAGTATGTATAGCTTTAGCCTCACCGAAAGGCGTATTCTCTGAAGAATTTCATTTAGGAAATCATAGAACGAAAGTCATAAATAAAGCTGTAAACAAAGCTTTTGAATTATTGCAGAAAGAAATTTTTAAAAATTGATAAAATAAAGTTTGTCAACTACCAAAGAATTTGTAAATTTGCACCTCGTTTAAAAACAACAATTTTTTAAAGTTAGAAAGAATGTCAAGAGTTTGTGAACTTACAGGTAAGAAAGCGATGGTTGGAAACAACGTATCTCACGCTATGAATAAGACTAAGCGTAAATTTAATGCTAACCTAATCAAGAAACGTTTTTATATTCCTGAAGAAGATAAATGGGTAACTTTAAAAGTTTCTACATCAGCGTTAAAAACAATTAACAAAGTTGGTATTGCAGCAGCCTTAAAAACTGCTAAATCTAAAGGATTTATAAAATAATAGCCTCATACGTTAAATAATAAAACAATGGCAAAAAAAGGAAATAGAGTTCAGGTAATTTTAGAGTGTACAGAGCATAAAGAATCTGGACAACCTGGAACTTCTCGTTATATTACGACAAAAAACAAAAAGAACACACCAGACAGAATGGAGATTAAAAAATTTAATCCTATTCTTAAGCGTATGACAGTTCATAAAGAAATTAAGTAAATAAATAATTGAATCATGGCAAAGAAAGCAGTAGCATCGTTACAAACAGGATCTAAAAGATTAACTAAAGCTATAAAAATGGTAAAGTCTCCAAAATCTGGAGCTTACATGTTTGTTGAATCAATTATGACTCCAGAACAAGTAAACGACTTTTTAGATAAAAAGTAAACCGTTTTTGTTTTAAAGATATTTTAAGCTGCTTTCAACTAGAAAGCGGCTTTTGTTTTTTATATTTACTGCCCAATAATGACAATCTAGCAGGATTTGCTTTTAGGCAAGACAATTGCTATTTGTTTATTCAATGAAACATTATAATAAATGAGCTTTTTTAAAAAAATATTCTCTTCAGAAAAAAAAGAAACCTTAGATAAAGGTTTAGAAAAATCTAAAACCACGTTTTTCTCAAAACTAAACAAGGCAGTCGCAGGTAAGTCTAAAGTGGATGATGAAGTATTAGATAACCTCGAAGAAATTTTAGTAACTAGTGATGTTGGTGTAAATACAACTCTTAAAGTTATTGATCGTATAGAAGCTCGTGTTGCAAAAGATAAGTACTTAGGAACGTCTGAACTTAATCAAATACTACGTGAAGAAATCGCCGGTTTGTTATCTGAAACCAATTCAGGTGAAGCATCCGAGTTTACTATTCCAGACACAAAAAAACCACATGTGATCATGGTGGTTGGCGTGAATGGAGTTGGTAAAACTACTACGATTGGAAAACTTGCATATCAATTCAAAAAACAAGGCTTGAATGTGGTTTTAGGCGCTGCTGACACTTTTAGAGCAGCTGCGATTGATCAGTTACAAGTTTGGGCTGATAGAGTTGATGTGCCAATTGTAAAACAATCCATGGGAAGTGATCCAGCTTCTGTTGCTTTTGACACCTTACAGTCTGCTGTTACGCATAATGCTGACGTTGTTATTATTGATACTGCTGGACGATTACACAACAAAGTCAATTTAATGAATGAGCTCACAAAAGTGAAACGTGTGATGCAAAAAGTAGTTGAAGATGCACCTCATGATGTGTTATTGGTTTTAGATGGTTCAACTGGTCAAAATGCTTTTGAACAAGCTAAGCAATTTACAGCGGCAACTGAAGTGACTTCATTGGCAGTCACAAAATTAGATGGAACTGCCAAAGGTGGTGTTGTGATCGGAATAAGCGACGAATTTAAAGTGCCGGTAAAATATATTGGTGTAGGAGAAGGGATAGAAGACCTTCAAGTATTCAATAAATACGAGTTTGTAGATTCGTTCTTCAAATAGTTTCGTCATGTTGAGCCAAGAAGAAATGCCTTTAGTTTGAGTCACAACATTTACCGCAACTTCCTTTTGTTGGGCAATATTGCTCAATGGATTAAAAAACTAATTAGAATAGGGAATTATTGTTCCTTTTGAAGAAAGAAATTGAATTAATTACTATTTTAGTGCAAAACACTAAGCATGCGTCATTTTCTTTATTTTATTCTTATCGTATTCGTATTTTCTTGTAAAGAAAAAACTGTTACCGAAAACCCAATTATTGATATTGTAGAACCTCAAACAACAGATTCTATCAGTATTGGTGTCACTACCTTTAAAGATGCTGAAGTAAAAGATTTTAGGGAATTCAAAGTTTTAGATTCAAAGTACATCAACACTTCTGAACTTTGGAGTCCGTTCGAAAGTCAATTAAAAAACTTTTCAGAAAATGATTATGAAACCTTAAAGCCACTCATCCTTGAACAAGATATTCCAGCGCTTCAAAAACATATTGCTGATGGAAAGTTGAATTATGAAAAGCTTACTAAGTTTTATCTCTATCGCATTAGAAAGTTTGATAGGGAAAATGATTTGTCATTAAACTCAGTCATTTCCATCAATCCGAATGTTATTGAACAAGCCAAACAAGCGGATAAAACGCGATTTATTGATGCACCACATCCTATTTTCGGCATGCCAATTTTATTAAAAGACAATATCAATGCTTCTGGAATGCCAACTACAGCAGGTGCTGTAGCTTTAAAAGACAATATAACTGAGGATGCTTTCATCGTTCAGCAATTAAAAAAACAAGGTGCTATTATTTTAGGAAAAGCTAATTTAAGTGAGTGGGCTTATTTCTTTTGTGGTGATTGCCCAAGTGGTTATAGCGCTATTGGTGGACAAACCTTAAATCCTTATGGTCGTCGTGTTTTTGATACTGGAGGTTCAAGTTCTGGTAGCGGAGTGGCTATGGCTGCAAACTTTGCTGTGGCTGCTGTTGGTAGCGAAACTTCAGGCTCAATTCTATCACCTTCGAGTGCAAATTCGATTGTCGGACTCAAGCCAACAATTGGATTAGTGAGTAGAAGTGGTATAGTACCAATTTCATCAACCCTCGATACTGCTGGACCAATGACCAAACATGTGATTGATAATGCCATTGTTTTAGACGCTATGTTTGGTGAAGACTTATCAGACTCCAAATCAATTTATGCATTGTGGCTCAACGGGTTTTATTATGAGGATTTACCGCAATCTAAATCGCTTGATGGGAAGACATTCGGTGCGTTTAAGCGACTTTTAACGGATTCTTTATACGTTACAGCAATAGAAGATTTAAAGGCATTAGGAGCAACAATTGTTGAAGTAGAAGAAGGCGAACGACAACTTCCAAACTTTATTAATCTATTGAATTTAGATATGAGAAATGATTTGCCACTATACCTCAATACTTATGCAAACCCTTCATTAGAGATTCATTCAGTTTCGGATGTCATCGATTTTAATAAAACCGATTCTTTAGACATAATGCCTTATGGTCAGAAGTTATTTCTTGGTATTGTTGCCGATGAAGGTGATGAGAATTCTTTAAAACGAATAAAAGATTCACTTAACTATATTGGAAAATCTTTTTTTGACCAACCACAGAAAGCTAATAAATTAGATGGGTTTTTATCCATTAATAATTATCATGCTGGATTGGCAGCTGTTGCTGAGTATCCTGCAATAACAGTTCCATGGACTCGGAGCGCGCCAAATGTACCGAAGTGCGCGTTGGCGACACCATATACAAGCGCATTGTGAACATCAAGAGCAAGGCACCTATGTGCTTGAGCGACGCACTCGCCAAGTGCGACGCCAGCGATTGGAACGAGGAGCGCGACGGGCCAATCACCA
>CAZRDG010000124.1:0-6976 GCA_964598775.1 uncultured Lacinutrix sp. | reverse complement strand
GTAGCTTGGATAAACTTTCTTTTGAATCTCCCAAAACTGCAACATCAGTTTTTACATTTTTATCAACTTCGGCTGGATCAATTTCAAAGTGAATCACTTTAGCCTGTGTTGCATAGTCGTCTAATTTACCTGTTACACGATCGTCAAAACGCATGCCTATTGCAATCAACACATCACAGTCATTGGTGAGAACGTTTGGAGCATAGTTTCCATGCATGCCAACCATACCAATATTTAATGGATGTGACGTTGGTATTGCTGATGCTCCCATAATGGTCCAAGCCGATGGAATCCCAGCTTTTTCGATTACTGCTTTAAGTTCTTCTTCTGCTTTACCAAGAATAACACCTTGTCCCCAAACTATCATTGGCTTTTTAGCATTATTGATTAATTCAGCAGCAGCTTTCAGTTTAGAATCATCAACCTTAGGAACAGGATTATAGCTTCTTACTCCAGTACATTTTTTATATTGAAAATCAAATTCTTCAAATTGCGCATCCTTTGTGATGTCAATTAAAACTGGACCAGGCCGACCACTTTTGGCAATGTAAAATGCTTTGGCTAAAACTTCAGGGATTTCTGAAGCTTTAGTTATTTGATGATTCCACTTTGTTATAGGCGTTGAAATACCAACAATATCTGTTTCCTGGAATGCATCACTACCTAATAAATGAGAGGCCACTTGACCTGTAATACAAACAATTGGAGTAGAATCAATTTGTGCATCAGCAATTCCAGTTATTAAGTTAGTAGCTCCAGGACCTGAAGTTGCCATGGCGACTCCAACTTTCCCAGAAATACGTGCATAGCCTTGAGCCGCATGTGTTGCTCCTTGTTCATGTCTTGTTAATACATGATGAATTTTATCTTGATATTTATACAACTCATCATAAACTGGCATAATGGCTCCTCCTGGATAACCATAAAGAACATCGACACCTTCAGCCAATAAACATCTCACGATAGCCTCACTACCTGAAATACGTTCTTTAGGTTGTTCTAAATATTGCTTTTGTTTCACAGTTAAGGTTTCTTTCATAATATTTTAATTCTCATTTATAAGATTCCTGCTTTCGCAGGAACTAAAATTCATCTGTTACACATCCTTTAGATGCTGATGAAACTGTTCTTGCATACTTATATAACACACCGCGTTCAACTTTGAGTTTTGGTGCTTTCCATTGTTGTTTTCTTTGCTGAAGCTCTTGTTCTGAAACTTCAAGCGTAATACTATTTGTTTCGGCATCTATGGTAATGATATCGCCATCTTTTACCAAAGCGATTGTCCCTCCTTCTTGTGCTTCAGGTGTAATGTGTCCAACCACGAAACCATGAGTTCCTCCTGAGAAGCGTCCATCAGTAATTAGAGCGACATCCTTTCCTAATCCTGCTCCCATTATTGCGGCCGTTGGCTTTAACATTTCAGGCATTCCTGGACCACCTTTTGGACCTTCGTATCGAATGACTACAACATCGCCTTTTTGTACTTTGCCATCACGAATGCCATCGTTAGCATCATATTCGCCTTCAAATACTTTTGCCGTTCCTCTATATTTTAAGCCTTCCTTTCCAGTAATTTTAGCAACACTACCTTCAGGTGCTAAATTTCCATAAAGCATTCTAAGATGTCCTGATATTTTTATAGGATTTTCTATTGGTTTAATGACTTCCTGACCTTCTGTTAAATCGTCAACATCTAATAAATTTTCCGCTAGTGTTTTTCCAGTAACAGTTAAACAATCACCATGAAGTAGTCCCTTTTTCAATAAGTATTTCAAGACTGCTGGAATTCCTCCAACTGCATGAACATCTTCCATAAGGTATTTCCCACTAGGCTTTAAGTCTGCCAAAAATGGCGTGTTATCACTTATGTTTTGAAAATCACTCAAGGTAAACTCTATTTGGGCTGCTCTAGCAATTGCTAAGAAATGCAGTACAGCATTTGTTGAGCCTCCTAAAATTGTGACCAATCGAATTGCATTTTCAAGTGATTTTCTAGTAATTATATCTGAAGGTTTTATATCCTTTTCCAATAGCAATCGCATGGCTTCACCTGCTTTTATGGCTTCTTGTTTTTTTTCATCTCCTGTTGCAGGATTTGATGAATTGAAAGGCAAAGTCATTCCTAAAGCTTCAATTGCAGAAGCCATAGTATTTGCAGTATACATTCCACCACAAGCTCCAGCTCCAGGAATTGCTTTTTTTACAATGCATTCAAATTCTTCTTGATCCATGGTTCCAGCAACTTTACTTCCCCATGCTTCAAATGCAGAAACGACATCCAATTTTTTTCCGTTGTGGCAACCAGAATCTATAGTTCCTCCATAGACTAAAATGGATGGTCTATTTAGACGAATCATTGCCATTAATGCTCCAGGCATATTTTTATCACATCCAACAACCGTAACCAAACCATCATAACTCATGGCCTGTACCACTGTTTCCATTGAATCTGCAATTACGTCTCTTGAAGGAAGTGAGTAACGCATTCCAGGTGTTCCCATAGAAATTCCATCACTTACTCCAATGGTGTTAAAAATTAATCCAACAACATCTTCATTTAAAGTGCCTTGTTTTACCAGTTTTGCTAAGTCATTAAGGTGCATATTACACGGATTACCTTCATAACCTGTACTTGCGATTCCTACTAATGGTTTCTCAAAGTCTTCCTTTGTTAAACCAATACCATGCAACATGGCTTGTGCTGCTGGTTGCGTTGGGTCTTGGGTGACTGTTTTACTGTATTTATTTAAATTCTTCATTGTTTATATTTCGACTAAGCAAAGCTTAGAGTATTCGAAATTATAGGATTGTATATTTATTTAACAATTCTAATGACCAGCTGGTCTAAACTCATTTATGTTTTTATTTATTTAAAATTCTAATAATCAGCATTTTAAATTATTTATTATATGATGTTCAATACGCTAAAATTTGCATAAAAAAAGCCTTCCAAATAAGGAAGGCTTTTTAAATTGTTATTTTGAATTTATCATACCATTCCTCAGCGCTGTGAAATAATCACGACGATAATAATAGAAATGATATTTACGATTTGTTTTTTCATATTAAGAGAGCAAATAACAAAAAATATTTTAACATTAAAAATATTCCTAAATTTTTATTTCAATATTAAATCTTAATATATTTAAGCTCTTATGTAGTTTTTATGCTTAAAACAGTAAATGTAACTTTTTCTTATACTAAAGAATCTTTTTTTAATTTCCCTGATATTAAGCTATCCAATAGTGAATCATTATTAATTCTTGGTAAATCTGGTATTGGTAAGACCACTCTTTTACATTTATTGGCAGGAATTTTAAGTCCAGATAATGGAAATATTTTTATCAATGATACCAATATCACCAGTATTAAGAGTAAAAAATTAGATGCTTTTAGAGGAAAGCATATTGGTGTTGTTTTTCAAAATACCATTGCAATTTCATCATTAACCGTTTACGAAAACTTACAAGCTAGATTATTTTTTAGTGGAATTTCCAATCAAAAATTAGCAATTGAAAACATTTTGGATCAATTAGATTTAGTTTCTGTAAAAAACCAAAAACCCAATACATTAAGTACAGGTCAATTGCAACGTTTAGGGATTGCTTTAGGAGTTATTCATAAACCTGACATTATTCTTGCTGATGAACCTACTTCAAGTTTAGATGATGAAAATTGTGAGTTAGTAATTGATTTATTAAAAAGTCAAGCAAAAAAGTCGAATGCGAATTTGATTATCATTACTCATGATCAACGCATAAAAAATTCATTTACTAACACCATTGTTTTATGAACATTGTAAAGCTTAGTTATAAAAACATTATTGCCAAACCATTACAAACTTTTTTAACAGTTTTAATCCTTACTTTAAGTATTGGACTACTACTTGGAGTAAAACAACTGAACAAAGTTTTTGAATCTCAATTACAGCAAAGTTTAAACGGAGTTGATATGGTTGTTGGTGCTAAAGGAAGTCCTCTACAGTTAGTGCTTTCTGCTGTTTTACATATTGATAATCCGACTGGAAATATTCCTTATAATGAAGCAAAAAAGATAGCAGAAAACAAGTACATTGAAGAGGCTATTCCAATTTCAATTGGTGATAATTACAAGGGCTATAAAATTGTTGGTACTTTGGCAGGTTTTGTCGATTTACATAAAACAAGTATAGAAACAGGAGCTATTTTCAATACAATCTACGAAGTTGTTATTGGCCATGCTGTTGCAGAAAACTTGAACTTAAACATTGGCGATACATTTTACAGCTCGCATGGAATGATTGAAAATGCTGTTGAGAGTCATGATGAACGTCCTCTAAAAGTTGTAGGGATTTTAAAGCCTACGCAAAATGTTATTGATCGATTAATTTTAACAAATCTGGAAAGTATATGGCAACTTCATGAGCATGAAGATGAAAACGACAACCAAGATCACAATCATGACAACGCAGATATAACAGCTCTATTACTAAAGTTTAAAAATAAAAGAGGATTGCTATTTCTTCCAAGAGATATTAATGAAAACACTCCATTTCAAGCAGCATTACCAAAATATCAGCTAGATAAACTTTTTAAATTTACAGCAATAGGCACAAAAGCTATTACATGGATTGCTCTTTCAATCTTATTTGTTTCTGGTATAAGTATGTTTGTTAGTTTATACAGAATGGTCAAAGAAAGAGCTAAAGAATTAGCCTTAATTAGAACCTATGGCGCCACTAGAAACAAGTTAATTTTACTTGTGTTTTCTGAAGGTTTATTAGTTGGTATTTTTAGTTTTTTTCTCGGAGTTTTGCTAGCCACTTTTAGTTTACAAACAATATTTTCTTTAATTAAAGACACTTATAAACAACAAATTTATTTATTAGAATTTCATAATGACATCTTAGAAATGTTTTTGTTTATTTTTGGCATAATTATTATTGCTATATTAATTGCCATACGTCCAATATTTAAAATGGATATTTCTAAAATTATAAGTCATGAAAGTTAAATCTGTATTACTTCTTCTGATTATTACAATATTTTACACTGCTGCCTTTAGTCAACAAAAGATGTCTTGGAAAGAGCTCACTACTATATATCGTAAAGAGATTTATCAGAACAAAAGTGATGATGAAAAAGCAACTCCTACATTTGAAAAAGAAATGGTTCTTAACAAAAGTGATAATAAAAAAACACTGTCCCTTAAAGATGTTGAAGGGAAAAAAGTAACCGTTAGAGGTTACTTTTTAGACTTAGGCGCAGAATCTATGTGGTATATGCTTTCAAGATTTCCTTTCGAAAATTGTTTTTTTTGTACAGGTGATGGTCCTGAAACTGTTATTGAGCTTGCTAAGTTTCGAAATGAAAAGCCAAAATTTAGAACTGATGACATAGTGACCGTTACAGGCACCTTGTATTTAGAAAAAGAAGGCGATCAATATTTCTATACCTTAAAAAATTGTACTGTAAAGCTTTCTGATTCTTAAATTAAGTTTAGTTCTTTTATAAACTCAGTAATAGAGTAATATTTTTCTAAAAAAAGAAACTTAAGGATTGGTTTTTAGATTTTTTTTCGGTTTAAGGTCAATTTATACTGAAATGGTTTTTTAGTTTAAGGAGATTATCTACATTTGCCAACGAATTATACGAGGAAAATTTTGTTCTGATTGCAACCTCAATAAAAAATGCTAAAGCAGTAATTAAGATACTTCTCTAGCGACCAAGCAATCACATTTTTCCTTATTTTTAATAATCAAAATAACGAATTATGCCATATTTATTTACTTCCGAAAGTGTATCGGAAGGACATCCAGACAAAGTTGCAGACCAAATTAGTGATGCCTTAATTGATCATTTTTTAGCGTTTGATAAAGACTCTAAAGTAGCCTGTGAAACCTTAGTTACTACAGGACAAGTGGTATTGGCTGGCGAAGTAAAATCGAACACCTATTTAGATGTTCAAAAAATTGCGCGCGAAACCATTAACAAAATTGGTTATACCAAAAGTGAATACATGTTTGATGGCAATTCATGTGGTGTATTTTCGGCAATTCATGAGCAGTCTGACGATATTAATCGTGGTGTAGATAGAGCCAATAAAGAAGAGCAAGGAGCTGGTGACCAAGGTATGATGTTTGGTTACGCAACTCGCGAAACCGAAAACTACATGCCTTTGGCTTTAGATTTGGCACACAGAATTCTAAAAGAGCTTGCTGAATTGCGTCGTGAAAATAAAGAGATTACCTATTTACGTCCAGACTCTAAAAGTCAGGTAACTATTGAGTATAGCGACGATAATGTACCTCAACGTATTGATGCTATTGTGGTATCAACACAACATGACGATTTTGATACTGACGAAGCTATGCTAGCTAAAATTAGAAAAGATATCGTTGAGATTTTAATACCACGGGTTGTTGCTAAATTACCTGAACACCTTCAAACTTTATTTACAGATAATATTAAATATCACATCAACCCAACAGGCAAGTTTGTAATTGGTGGACCACATGGTGATACAGGATTAACTGGACGTAAAATAATTGTTGATACATATGGAGGAAAAGGAGCTCATGGTGGAGGTGCTTTTTCTGGAAAAGACCCAAGTAAAGTAGATAGAAGTGCTGCTTATGCAACACGACATATTGCTAAAAACTTGGTAGCTGCTGGAGTTTGTGATGAAGTTTTAGTACAAGTTAGTTATGCTATTGGTGTTGTTGAGCCTATGGGAATTTTTATTGACACTTATGGTACTTGTGGTTTTAATATGACAGATGGAGAAATTGCACAAAAAGTCTCTAAGATTTTTGATATGCGACCAGCTGCTATTGAAGAGCGTTTAAAGCTACGCAACCCAATGTATAGTGAAACTGCTGCTTATGGACACATGGGAAGACCATATGAAATTGTTACCAAAACCTTTGACCAACCTAATGGTGAACCAATTACCCTGGATGTAGAGTTGTTTACTTTGGAAAAACTGGATTACG
>CAZRDG010000123.1:0-7013 GCA_964598775.1 uncultured Lacinutrix sp. | reverse complement strand
CATCAGAGATATAACCACCTTTAGCTATTGCAGGTAATAAAGAGTTAATGGCATAATCTTCTACTTCGGGTAAGACCTCTGTTAAATCTTTACTTTGAAGCGTAGAAGGTAACATTTTATGATACCAAGCTGCTGCTGCTTTATAAGGTAAATCTAATGCTGAATATTCTGGCTGACCATCAGTATTGTAAGCATTATAATCTGCTGGAGACACTAAAATAACACCATTTAAATACATCCATTGTGAACTTTGTAATTCGTTAGAAAGACCCATGACACGAGTTCCGCCATAGCTTTCTCCAATGATATATTTTGGAGATTCCCAACGGTTATGACGTGATACAAATGTATTAACCCATTCCGCTAGGTATTTGATGTCTGCATTAATTCCGAAGAAATTTGTTTTGTCAGGCATTTTCCCATCTTTACCAGGGACCATGCGCGAATAACCAGTATTTACTGGATTCACAAATACAATGTCAGCTACGTCAATTATAGAATAAGGATTGCTTCTAAAGCCATAAGGTTGAACAGGATATCCTTCATCATCAATATTTAAAATACGTGGTCCTGTGTAAGCAACATGCATCCAAACTGATGCTGAACCAGGTCCTCCATTAAAGGAAATGATTAAAGGCCTGCTAGCTCTATCCTTTACATTGTTTCTGATGTAATACGTGTAGTATAATGTGGCATGAGGATCACCATTGTTGTCCCAAACTGGTTGCATTCCGGTTTCAGCAGTATATGTAAAACTCTGACCCTTAACAATGGTGTTATGAGTTGTTATAACCATTGTATCTACTGGAATTGTTCTGCTTTGCGCGAACACACTTGCAACTCCCAAAAGAAGTAGGAGTGAAAAGAATTTTTTCATTGTGGTTGGTTTTTAGTTAGAGTTTAAAGGTAATTAAAGGCTTTTAAATTATATGTTAAAATTTCTCAAAAACTCCAAGTCCAAATAAAGCAAAATCATATTTGACGGGATCGTTGGCATCTAGTTGTCTCAAAGCTGTATCTAACTCGTGCAAAGCTTTGGCATCATTTTGCTTTCTGGTGAGTAAGCCTAGTTTTCTGGCTACATTGCCAGAATGCACATCCAAAGGGCAAGAGAGTTGACTAGGAGAGAGGCTTTTCCATATACCAAAGTCAACACCATTTTTATCATTGCGAACCATCCATCTAAGAAACATATTGATACGTTTTGCAGCCGAATTTTTTAAAGGATCACTAATGTGTTTTTGCGTTCTTAATTGATGTGGAATTTCAAAAAACACGGTTTTAAAATGATGAATACTATTTTGCATAGAGTCTGATTGAGCGTGTTTTGCAAACACAGCTTCTAAGCCTTGATGGTTTTTGTAAATGTGATTGAGGCTTTTGATAAATTGAACAAAGTCTTCACCATTAAAAGTTCTATGTACAAAGTGCTGTAAAGAATCTAAGTCTTTCTGACTATGATTTATCACAAAATCATGAGGTGTTTGCTCCATTAACTGCATCATCTTATTGGCATTGTTGATGATGCTTTTTCTATTTCCCCAGGCAATTGTTGCTGTTAAAAACCCGGCGATCTCGATGTCTTCTTTTTTTGAAAATTGATGCGGAATTTGAATAGGATCACTCTCAATAAAGGTGGTGTTATTATATTGCTCAACTTTGGTATTGAGGAATTCTTTAAGTTCTGATTTTGTCAAATGGTTAATAACTTTAATTGAAATGCTAAGATAAAAAAACTTACTTTGCTTATCGTCTGATATAAAACATTAAGAACAATTTGATATCAAATCGATAAGGGTCATACTAATCAATCTACAATCTTTCCATCAACCATTGTCAATTTTCTGTCTGCCATATTGGCTAATGCTGTGTTGTGTGTTACAATAACAAAGGTTTGCCCAAACTCATCACGAAGTTTAAAAAAGAGGTTGTGCAAGTTCTCGGCAGATTCACTATCTAAGTTTCCAGAAGGTTCATCGGCAAAAATAACTTTTGGGTTGTTTATTAAAGCTCTGGCCACAGCAACACGTTGCTGCTCACCACCTGACAGCTCATTGGGTTTGTGTGTATAACGATGTGACAAGCCTAAAAAGTCGAGTAATTCTTTGGCTCTTTTTTCGGCATCAGGTTTAGCTATGCCTTTAATAAAAGCAGGTAAACAAACATTTTCTAAAGCAGTAAATTCTGGTAATAATTGATGAAACTGAAAGATAAAGCCTAAAGTTTCATTTCTGAATTTAGCTAGTTCTTTTTCAGATAAAGAAATGATGGACTTGTCGTTTATTTTAAGTTCTGGCTGCTCTTTTGAAGAGGCATAATCCAGCGTACCTAAAATTTGCAAAAGTGTTGTTTTTCCAGCTCCTGAAGCACCAACAATAGAGACAATCTCACCTTTTTTTATATGAAGATTTACACCTTTTAACACGTGTAAATCATCAAAATATTTATGAATGTTTTTCGCTTGAATCATTTGATTTGTTCTGGAGTAAAAATACAGAAATGATAGTTATTCTCTCTATCTTTTTTTAACTTATTAAAGTTTTATGGTAAGCTATTTTCGGCGTTGTTTTTCTGAAACACCGATTTTAGCGAATTATAATCTAAGAAATACACCATTTTTATTGAGAACGTATGTTGTATATCTTGATCAAATAAATCACTTAAACTTTGGCTAAACGAATCACTAGACTCTGAACTTGAATTGAACAATTGATTTCTATAAAGCGCAACCAATTGACTTCCTGGTGCAAATTGCCATTCGTAGCTTAAGTCTAAATTCCAGATATTAAAGTTTCTATTTGGGTTTAAATCTAAATTAGTAATGGTATGTCCAGCATCTAAAGATTGTGAACCATCTTGTTCTAAAGTATAAAGATTTTCTTTGTTTGTAGCTGTTGACCAATAATTTCTAAACGATAGTCTAAGCGTATTTAAAGGATCAAAATTATAAATTCCAGAGATTGTATTTTCTACAGTTTTTTGGTCTCTTTCCGCAAAAATAATTTCATCATTATCTAATCTTGTAACATAACCACGAAAGCCTAACTCTCTTCCATAGCTAATATCATATTCTAATGTGAATTTGTCATTAAATCGAAACTCAGGACCAAATCTTATTTGATATTCTTTAAAATTAAAATTATTATCAAACACAGTACCATATCTGAAATTACCACTAGTTGAGAAGGCTTTGTTGCTATTGGTAAAAAAATAGATTCTTGCGCTTGTATAGTTGTTAAATGAGTAAAACCTATCGTTTTCCTGATCTCTAGGTTCAAAATAATCACGTTGTTCACCGAGAGATGCTTCAATATTTCCACCAATCCACATGAGGCTTTTGGTTCTAGCATTAACACTCACCTCAATATTATTTCCAGTATAATCATTATTACTGTGTCTCCAATTTAATTCGCCTTGAACCCTAATGTTAAAACTGTTTAAGAGACCTCTAGGCTCAAATGTTTGATATCTGAAATTGGCCTCTAAGTTTTTATAATTATTACGAGTTGCAAAACCCAAATCATTCACATTGTATTTATCATCTCTTATTCTGCCTTCTAATCCATACTGATACGTTCCACTGACTTTTCTTAGTTGTAAACTTGAATCAAATCCTGTTGAGTTATCACCAACAAGATTAAGATGACTCATTTTACCTTGTGCACTTATATTATAGGTATTTGTTTTATCAGTTAAGTCAACAAGCAATGCTGTTGCATTCGCATCTCTAAAATGGCCTTCTCGTAGTACATTAGTATTGATAAAGGTCACAGATGAATTTTGATTGAATTGTTGGTCAAGGACAATAATATTGTAATTAGCAAAAGGCTCAGTAACACGTTCGCGATAAGTAATAGTAGAATCTATTTTTTCATCATTATCATCAAGCGTGTATTTTGTGTTTTTTATTGATGCTACTGTTTTTTCAGTAATCGCATTAAATACACCAATACCTAGTCCATTTTTATTTCGTCCTGAAACTTTAATGGCGTTAAGCATTTTTACACTACTAGGGTTTTCAACAACTTCTTCAACTTCATCAGCCTCATCTATTAAATCGTCATAAACATCACCACGTTCAACAGGAGAACTTCCAACACGTCTGGAATAGAATAAGTCTCCTTTACTAAATAGATTAACACCTTCTTTGAAAAATTGACGTTGTTCATCAAAACGCTGTTCAAAAGGACCTAAATTTAATTCGACTTTATCAAAAGCAGCTTGACTAAAATCTGGAATCAGCGTTACATCTAATGTGAAACTTTCAGTGATGCCATACTTTACATCCATTCCAAAGCCAACAGTACTTACAGTTTCGGTGTTTTTTTGAGAAATTGCAGTGTATGATGCAAAAGGATAAAACATTAATCGAGTAGGAGGAGTTATATTTTTTAATCCTTTCAGCAAACCGTCGTAAATTCCTTGTTCACCAACCGTTCTATCTATTGGACTCCAACTATAATCTAAACCTTCTTTTCTGAATTTTCTATAAAATTGAATTCCCCAAACAGGTTCTTCTTGATTGGCAAATCGAAGCGCTGCATAAGGAATTTTCATTTCAACGATCCAACCATCATCAACATGCTTAACAGCACTGTCCCAAACAGCATTCCATCCTCGATCACCTCTTGGACCACCGCCACCACCTCTTCCATTAGATCCTCCAATAATATCGGCTTGAGTGCCAGAGCTCATTACATAAAATTTGATATCGTTTTGCGCATCATTATTTGGGTTGAAGGTAACACCAAAATAATCGGCTTGACCAAAATCATCTCTTGGTGAGAACACCTTAAAAATATCTTCCGGTTTTTCGTGTAAATAAGCAGAAATGTAGATGGCTTGATCATCATAAGCCATTCTTACTTCAGTTTTTTGATGCTCTTTTGCAGGAATTCCCATTTCTGGATCATACTGGACAAAATCGGTAGCTATTTCAACATTTTTCCAAACCTCATCATCTAAAATACCATCAATTTTAGGAGCTATATTGGTTTTTTCAATGTTTAGTGTTTTTTTTTCTTGAGCACTAGAATAAGAAATAGTAAGAAGAATGCATAAATGAATAAGTAGTCTTTGCATTTCTGATGGTCGGTTTCTAAATTTTTTTTGACTAAAAAAAAGAATTAGCCTAATATTTTTGCCAAATCTAATGTTTGTATTTTGAGGATTGTGCTAAGTAAATGTTAAAACCTACTAAAAGAAATTCGTAAAAAACAAAAGAGGTCTAAGCTTATAGCCATAAACCTCTTTTGTTTTAATTTAGTGTTCGTACTTAACTACTCTTTTTAAACACATTTTTAATATTGTTATAGTCAATATAGTACACCATACGTAATGAGAAAATATGCTCAATTGGCTGATCTAATAAAGTACCCAAACTACTGAAATAGCCTTCTCTAGACATATTATCAAAATTAAATAGTGAATTTCTGTATAACGCTGTTAATTGACTTCCAGGAGCAAATTGCCAAGAATATCTAAAATCCAAATTCCATGTTCCAAAATTGATGTTTGGGTCATATCCTAGATTGTCTAAATTATGACCTGTTGTGTTATCCATAGAGCCATCTTCAAGGATTGTATACATAGCATAATCATAATCTACAGTCGACCAATAATTTCTGAATGTTAAGGATAAACCATGAAAGGAGTTGAAGTTGTACTCACCCGAAATCCCATTTTCAATAGTTTTTTGTCGTCTTTGACCATAAAGAATTTCACCATCTTTATTAGCAACAAATCCACGTCCACCGCTTCCTCTTTCATAATTAAAGGAATAGCTAATGTTAAACTTGTCTGTTATTCTGATTCGTGGGTCTAAACCGAACCAATGCACAAAGACATCACGATTTGATTCGAATAACGTTGCCATGCCATTGTAACCACTAATGGAGAATTTTTTTGCTCTATTACTACCTAACCAAAAATTCAAATTCACGTTATCTCTAAAGGTAGAGAATCGACCTTCTGTTCTTGGTTCAAAGTAGTCATATTGTTTGCCAATATTCCAATTCATGTTATAACCAAAATCCATTAATTTTTTGGTTTGTCCATTAAGGTTAAATCCAATATTTTTTCCAGTATAGGTACTTGGATTGTATAGTCGTCTATATTCAAACCATGTGTTTAATTGTATTCTATTGAATTTTCCCGTGGGCTCA
The DNA here is from genome assembly GCA_964598775.1 of uncultured Lacinutrix sp. Lineage (GTDB taxonomy): Bacteria > Bacteroidota > Bacteroidia > Flavobacteriales > Flavobacteriaceae > CAJQLB01. The sequence continues at coordinate 849 of CAZRDG010000123.1, read as the reverse complement.
AAAGTTCTATAACTAAAATTAGCATTAAAATTGCTGTAATTATTTCTAAAAAGGATGCCTAAATCGTTGATGTCATATTTTTTATCTGCTAAGCTATGACCAATACTATATCTATATTTCCCACTTATTTTAGCAAGTCTAAATCTTGTGCTAAAACCAGTTTGATTACCATCTTCTAAATTTAGGTTGCTCATTTTAACTTCGCCACTTGCATTGTATTTATTAGCTTTATTTGAGATGTCAAATAGTGCACCTGTGACATTAGCATCTCTAAAGTGACCATTTCTGGTGACATTGGTGTTAATTAATGTTACAGATGAATTTCCATTAAATTGTTGATCGATAACAAACACATTGTAGTTAGATAAAGGTTCTACAACTTCTTTACGAGTTTCATTGGTGTCAAGGTTTTCAATGGTAGCATAGGTTTTCTCCGTGATGGCATTAAAAAATCCGATACCTAGACTTTTCTTGGTTCGTCCAGACACTTTAACAGCATTAAGTGTTTTTACTTGTGAAGGATAATTAGTTACTTCTTCATTGTCAGCAAGATCTGGAAAACCTGTTGGATTATTACCAATTCGACGAGAATAGAACAAATCGCCTTTATTAAACAAATCGACACCTTCTGTAAAAAACTGGCGCTGCTCAGAGAATTGTTGCTCAAAAGGCCCCAAGTTAAGTTGTACGTTATCAAAAGCGGCTTGACTAAAGTCAGGGATTAAAGTGGCATCTAAGGTAAAATTTTCCGTGATGCCATATTTTACGTCCATACCAAAATTAAATTCACTATCGTTTTCTCCATCATAAGATCTTGTAATTGCAGAGGCAAAAGGGAAAAATGCCAAT
>CAZRDG010000122.1:0-7018 GCA_964598775.1 uncultured Lacinutrix sp. | reverse complement strand
ATTTGGATAGCCAGAATGCAAGATACTTTACAGCAAGAGATGTTTTCTGAGACACAAAAGAAGTATGCCAATTTTACAGAAATTAACGACGACATAAAAAGCCTATTTCAGCATCTTAAATATTACTATCCAGCGTTTAGGTCACCTCGAGTTATCACTCTAATTAATGATGTAGAGTACAGAAATAAAACCATAGTAACAGATTCTATCGCCTTAATTGCTATTGATAACTATTTAGGTAGCGATCATATGTTTTATGGGAATATTCAGAAGTATATTAGACAAAATTTTGAAGCGCCACAAATTGTTTTAGATTTAGCAACGGAGTATGCTCAACAACAAATCTATCAACCATCACGAAAATCACTCCTAGATGAAATGGTGTATTTTGGCAAAATACTTTACTTTAAAGATGTCATGATTCCGTTTAAATCTGATGCCGAAAAAATTGGATACACGCAAGAAGAATTGGATTGGGCTATTGAGAACGAACCTAATATATGGCAGTTTTTTGTTGAACGAGAATTATTGTTTGAAACCGATCCAAAATTAGCAGGACGATTTATAAATCCAGCACCTTTTACCAAATTTAATTTAGAGCTTGATGCTGAATCTCCAGGACGTTTAGGGCAATACATTGGTTGGCAAATTGTAAAGGCCTATATGGAAAATAATGACGCAGACTTTAACGATATGTTGCAAATGGATGCCACAGAACTTTTTAATAAATCAAAATTTAAACCACGCAAATAATGGCAAATACACATACATCTAAAATTGAATTAAACGTAGAATTAGATGAAAACAGAATCCCAGAAAAATTAACTTGGTCTGCACAAGATGGAGGCATTACCAATGAAGAAGCAAAAGCAATGTTGCTTTCGGTTTGGGACAATAATGCTAAAGAAACCCTTCGAATAGATTTGTGGACAAAAGATATGCCAGTTGACGAAATGAAACAGTTTTTCCATCAAACATTAGTAGCCATGAGCGATACATTTAATCGTGCCACTCAAGATGAAAAAATGACAGCAACCATGAAAGATTTTTGCGATTATTTTGCCGAGAAGTTAGAGCTTAAGAAGTAATTAATTATACGTGGCTTAAGTTTGTCTTCTATTATTTTTCATCCTTTTGATATTCTAATTGATCCCAGTCAATAAATCGGGTAATAACTTTGTTTGTAGAATCATCATCACTACTAAAATCTAACATTAGATTCCAGTCAATAGTGTAGAAAAGAGAATTATTGAACTGTACAAGTTCATCTTTTCTACCATCAGGTCTAATAAGATATAGAGATTCATTAGCATAACTAATGATTATATTATTCCATCTTTTAATATTAGGGTCTATAGTTTTAAGAGTGTAACTTCCGGTATATCTTTCGATTAATTGTTTTTCAGGGGTGAGATCATTCAAATTAAATTGATATAAGACTTTATTCAAAGATTTGAGTAAATTCTTTTGGTATATAACTCTTATGGTTTCCCATCTGGTTTTTTGAAGTAAATACGCTAAAAAAGAGTCATTTTCAAAAAGATTTTTCACTGCGATTTCTTTTTCTTTCAACGTATAGTCCTTTTTAAGAGCAATAGTATTCCTCAAACCAATATCACTTAAAGCAGAAAAAAAATCTTTGGAATCGGTCATCATTAAATTTAAAAGATTTTCAGATTTTGTTTCATCTTCAAAACCAGCTTTGTATTGCGAAGAGAAGTTTGCTAACACCGTAAGTAATTCTTTGTTTTTAATGATAGACGTTTTTCCTGACCCTATAATGGCGTCATAACTTCCCATAACGGCCTCCTCTCTATGATGTGAAAAGGCACCTCTACGAATATATTCTCTAATCGTATCAGGATGAATTGAATAATCTTGAGTTTCAATAGCATCTATTAAATCTCGAGAACGCAATATCATTCTTTCTTGACTTTTTATAGTTTCAAGAAAATTTAAACGAGTTGCTATAAAATCTTCTTTGAGGTCTGAAAGAATTAAGGCTTCTTCATTTTTCTCTTTTCTTAATTCATTACTGTTGTTGATCTGCAGAGCTATTACTATCCCAATAACAACGAGCACTATTTCTCCAATGGCATACTTTAAATACTTTCCTGTTTTATTTTTCTCCATAAGGCCGTATCGTAATTTACTGAAGAATTTTATCATTGGTTATTAGGTTGTTTAGAAGTCACTTTAGTCCACTCATTAATACCACTAGAAGCGAAATACATTTTTATGGTATTTCTCTCTGGAATAAACCTCATTGTAAAATAACCATATACTTGTGAGAATATAGGCTTTTCAACATGTAACTGTAAGAATGGTCCCGTTTCATTGTTCGTTGTGTTAATGTAAAGGTCTTTATCTTTTAAATAAACTTCAATGGTCTCGCTTTTTAGAATATTTCTATGCCCATCACTAAATTGATATAAACCAACAAAATCTTCAGCATCTTCTGGGTTGTCCACACTAGTTAACCTAATTTCTTTTGGTAATGGTCTCGCATTCTCTCCCAAAAGCTCATTAATTTTTAGGTAAAGCTCAGTAATTTCGTATTTGTAATTGCTATACTCCCAAACCATCGCTGATACAGAGCCAAGCATATCTGCCATTTGATTTTTGAATTTAGGATTGTTAAGAATAAATTCAATTTTGGCATCACTTCGCTTTCCATTAAATTCATCTACAGCATTCCAAGGTTGGTTATCGCTTAAATAATACTTGTATTGTCTCGCGATATCTCCAGAATTGCTGTTGTAAGTTTCAAATGTAGTTCGGTTATATGTGTAAATTTCGTCTAATGTTTTTATAAGGTCATCATACTTTTTAGGTACAATGTCTATATTTTCTTTTAATAGATTATAACCATTCGTCTGAATGTGATATTCCATCCACCAGGTGGTCACAAAACCTAGCCCATATGAGCCGCCAGGGATAGCTTTTATATCTTCAGGGCTAAGAGTATCGCGCATCATCCTAGTGTAAATAGAATCTTTTCTCATATAATTCTCTAGCAACCAATCTGCATTGTCTATATCCTGTAAAATATCATTTTGTATTTTAACCAATATAGAATCTATCTTTTTCTGTTGTGCTTTTTCTTGGTTTAAGGTATTAATCCAAAGTGCGATAAGAATACCAATAACGACTAAAATTATTTCGCCAATGGCATACAAAATATATTTACTGAACTTGTTTTCAGTCAGCATTTTTTGTCTAATTTTTCGAAAGAATTTTATCATTGGTTAGTGGTTGGTTATAACGACATATAACTTGTTAGATAAGTAACTAAGATACTATTTTATTTAAACAACAATTAATTATCATCATAATGAACCTTGTTCTTGGTAATTGGCTATACATTAATTAAATTACGCTAAGAAATAACCAACCAAAAACAAGATTTTATCATGTACAAAAATCATCTTGCCTTCGCCTTATTAGTTTTCATTACTTATTTTTTTCAACCTTCCAATAGTTTAGCACAAACAGACCAAAAAGAGGCCTTAACCAAGGCAGCTTCATCGCTTAAATTACGCGGTATTGGTCCTGCTGTAATGGGAGGACGTATTGCAGATATTGCAGTAAGCCCAACAGATAAAAACACTTGGTATATTGCTGTTGGTTCTGGTGGTTTATGGAAAACGACTAATAGAGGGATTTCATGGAAACCTGTTTTTGATAGTCAGAAATCATATTCTATTGGCTCAGTCACTATTGACCCAAACAATTCAGATGTGATTTGGGTTGGAACTGGTGAAAATGTTAGTGGTCGTCATGTGGCTTGGGGAGATGGCGTGTATAAAAGTTTAGATGGTGGAAAGTCATGGAATCAAATGGGTCTTGAAAAATCGGAGCATATTGGTAAAATTCTAGTTGACCCAAGAAACAGCGATGTTGTATTTGTTGCTGCCGAAGGACCTCTCTGGTCTTCAGGAGGTGAACGCGGTTTATATAAAACCATGGATGGAGGAAAAACATGGCAATTAACACTTAATATTGATGAAAATACTGGAGTTACAGACATAGAATTTAATCCATCAAATCCAGATGTAATGTATGCAGCAGCTTATCAGCGTCGTAGACAAACCTGGTCGCTTATGGCTGGTGGACCAAAATCTGGCATCTATAAATCTACTGATAATGGTGATACATGGAGACAAATAAAAACAGGATTGCCTTCAGGAGACATTGGTAAAATCGGATTGGCAGTAACTCAAGCTAACTCTGAAATTATATACGCAACTATTGAGGCCAATGATAGTGAAAAAGGCTTTTATAGATCTTTAGATAAAGGCGAAAGTTGGGAAAAACAAAACAGTTATATTTCTGGAGGAACAGGACCACATTATTATCAAGAAATTGAAGCATCACCTCAAAATCCTGAATTAGTTTATCAAATGGATGTATTCTATCATGTCACTCGTGATGGCGGAAAAACGTTTGATTATTTAGGGACTGGACGTGAAAAACATAGCGATAATCATGCCCTTTGGATTGATCCAGACGATGGAAATCATTTAATTTCTGGAACAGATGGAGGTTTGTATGAATCCTATGATGAAGGTACCACGTGGCGCCATTTTGAAAATCTTCCCATCTCACAATTCTATAAACTCGGACTCGATAATTCTGAACCATTTTACAACATTGTTGGAGGAGCTCAAGATTTAGGGACTTTAATTGGTCCATCAAGAACTATGAATACTGAAGGTGTTCGCAATCAAGATTGGTATGTGCCACTTGGTGCAGATGGTTATGACTCCGTATTTGATCCTGAAAACCCAAATATTGTGTACATGGAAATTCAAGAAGGGACTTTGCATCGTCTTGATAGAACCACTGAAGAAGTTATTAATATTCAACCGCAACCTGAACCAAATGATCCTCCAGAACGCTGGAATTGGGATGCGCCTATTCAAATAAGTCCTCATAATAACAAACGCATTTACTTTGGATCGCAACGTGTCTGGAAAAGTGAAAATCAAGGCAATTCATGGACACCAATTAGCAAAGATTTAACGACGAATACCAATCGCTACGAATTAAAAACCTTGGATAATCGAGTATGGAGTGTTGACGATCTACATGATACTGGAGCTATGTCTAAATACGCAACACTAACATCGATTTCAGAATCGCCTAAGGTAGAAGGATTATTGTACACTGGTTCTGATGATGGACTTGTTCATGTAAGTGAAGATGGTGGGCAAAATTGGAGAAAAAGCGCACTGCCAAAAGTGCCAGAGCGCTCTTTTATAAATGATATTGAAGCTTCAAACCATGATGCTAATACTGTTTTTGCTATTGCAGATGCTCACAAATTTGGTGATTATAGTGCCTATTTATTTATGAGTGCTGATCGTGGTCGCACTTGGAAATCTATTGCTGGAGATTTACCAAGCAATACCATTGTTTGGGTGATAAAACAAGATCATGTTGATGAAAATTTATTGTTTATAGGAACAGAATATGGTATTTATTTTTCTCCAAATAAAGGTGTTAATTGGATTAAACTAAATGCTGCAGTTCCAACCATTTCGTTTCGTGATGTGGAATTGCATCCACGAGACAATGATTTAGTTGGAGCGACTTTTGGTCGTGGTTTCTATGTGCTTGATGATTATTCTCCATTGAGAGACATCAGTAGTGCTATAAAAAATAAGGCGAACACATTGTTTTCAGTGAGAGATGCTTGGTGGTATATACCAAGCGTGCCAATGCAGGCGAAAGGTAAACCTAGTCAAGGAACAACAAGTTTTGCTGCTGAAAATCCACCATTTGGAGCAGTATTTACTTATTATTTGAGTGATGTTCCTGAGACTGCAAAAACAGAACGTAAAAATTCTGAAAAAGCGTTAAGAGAAAAAAATGCCAATATTCCGTTTCCTGGTTGGGAACAATTGTTTGAAGAATCGAAAGAAGATGAGCCGCAAATATTGTTGTTAGTAAGTGACGAAAATGGTAACCCTGTTCGTTGGATTAAAGGTTCAGCTAAAAAAGGAATGCATCGTGCAAATTGGGATTTAAGATTGCCTGCTCCTGATCCAATTAGTTTATCGCAACCAGCGTTTAAACCACCTTGGGCTGGAGATCCTGAAGGTCCACTAGCTGCTCCTGGCAACTATAATGTAGCACTGTTTGTTGCTCATAATGGAATGCTAAAAGCACAAGGAGAGCCTCAAAAATTCACAGTGAAGCCTGTTCCATCTATAGCGACTAATACTGATTTTAAAACCATCGCAGAATTTCAAGCAAAAACTAGAGAAATGCTAAGACAGATTTCAAGTGCTGGCAGAACAATGGGTGAAGCAAGTAATCGAATAAGACACATGAAAGCTGCATTATTAGAAACTCCAAAAGCGACACAAAAATTGTTTGCAGATTTGAATCAACTGGAACAACAGTTAGCCGAATTGAGAAAACGACTTTATGGTGATCCTGTTCGTCAAAGGTTGAATGAAAATGCAGCACCTTCCATTCAGTCAAGAGTAGGACATGTTGCTTATGGACATTGGGAAACCACACAAAATCCAACAGAAACATTTAAACGCAATATTGAAATTGCAGAAGCTGATTTTAGTAAATTCCGAGTAGATTTGAGTGCTTATAACAAGGCATTAGAAGCGTATGAAACAGCATTGGAAAAAGCAGGAGCGCCATATACACCTGGACGAAAGTTTGATTAATACAGCATTAGGAGTATACTTAAAGTGTATTTGGGTATTTTGATCAGAAATTTGGCCTTAAGAATTATTAAGATTTGAAAAAAAATATAGTACAACAATGTCAAATTTTAAAAATCGCGATAAGGTGCATCTAAAAATGCATTGGCTTCTTGTTCAGCGAACTTTGCTTTTGTACTGTCCCAGTGTAAGGTTCTATTTGGGAATCGCTGGGCAATTACGCCAAGTAATATAGTTTCGGTTAGACGAGATGCATATGAGAAAGGTGCTGAACATTCATCCTTACCTAAACAGGCATCTACAAATTGATGATAGTGTTTAGGAGCTTC
>CAZRDG010000121.1:0-7025 GCA_964598775.1 uncultured Lacinutrix sp. | reverse complement strand
CTACCCATTTTTGCTGAGCTTCTTTGTCTGAGGTTAATAAAGGGTTTGTAGATTGTTGCCCAAAACCCAACTGAAAAGTTGAGAAAAGAACAATTAATAACGATGTAGTGCGCATAGTTTGGGATTAATTAAATACTATTTGTAGTACGTAACGTAAATCTATGCCAAAATAACATATTTAGAAAAAAGATTATAGCTTTTTAAGATAGATTTATAACCAAGTTAATTAACAGCTATAAAAGGTGCCATTTAGTTTAAAAAGCGACTATGCCAACTTTCACTAGCTGGTACTTCCCAGTTATCTAGATACTCAGCTTTATTTGCAACGAGGTTATTAAAGACAATCGTGTTTTTAGAAACCGCTCGTTGTTTTGCCATTTGCTTAAACTCATTTAATGGTTTGTAAGCAATGAACTCTCCTTGTTTATAGGATACGTTCATTTTATCCATTAAATCTACATTGTATTCTTTTTCTAATTGCTGAATAAAATGCACTGAAGCATCAATAGAACAACCTGTTGCCGAATTCAAGTTATGATTTAAAGCAATAACTATAAAACGCTTATATTTAATCTCATAGCCAGATTGAAGGTCACTTCCATGTGCTGTCCAGTTTTCAATAAAAACATCAAGTTTTGTTTTTATTTCTTCAATTTCATTTTCTGCAAATGAACGATTGGCTTGGTAAATCCAAACGCGTGAGGTTTCAGGTAATGTATTGAAGTCTACCAACATAATTTATAAATCTTGAGCATTTGCAATGAGTTCAGCTATATCCATAACTGCCACTTCACTTTCCTTTTCTTTAGCTTTTACACCATCTGTCATCATGGTGTTGCAAAATGGGCAGCCAGCAGCAATAATTTGTGGTTTGGTATCAAGTGCCTGTTCAGTACGCTCTATATTAACGTCTTTATCACCTTTTTCAGGTTCTTTAAACATTTGTGCTCCTCCAGCTCCACAACATAAGCCTCTACTCTTACAGCTTTTCATTTCTAATAATTCTGCATCAAGTTTTCTAATTAAATCTCTCGGAGCTTCATAGACATTATTAGCACGACCTAAATAGCATGGATCGTGAAAGGTTATACGTTTCCCTTTAAATTTACCGCCTTCAATTGTCAAGCGTCCATCATCTAACAAGGACTTCAGAAATTGAGTATGATGCATGACTTTGTAATTTCCGCCAAGTGACGGATATTCATTCTTAATTGTATTGAAACAATGTGGACACGTTGTAACTATGGTTTTTACTTCATAAGCATTAAGCACCTCAATATTTGTAACGGCTTGCATTTGAAATAAAAATTCGTTTCCAGCACGTTTAGCTGGATCTCCTGTGCAACTTTCTTCAGCTCCTAAAACAGCAAATTCTACATTGGCATTATTAAGCAATTTTACAAAGGCCTTGGTTATTTTTTTAGCTCTGTCATCAAAACTTCCTGCACAACCAACCCAAAACAATACTTCCGGTTGCTTGCCCTGAGCCATATATTCTGCCATAGTAGGCACTTTAAGTGTTTCACTCATGTCTTAATATTAATCATGTTGACCATCATCAAAGACTTCTATAGTAACATCTTTTTCAATTAGGTCTGTAAATTTTCCTTTATATCTTGTGGCTTTAACAATATGATTGTCTATCCAATGATAATTTCCACCTCTAGGTTTTCCCATTAATAAACTGTGATATTTAAAGCCATGCTTTTTTAGCCAGATTTCAGTGTTTTCTCTATGAGCTTCTGTCCTTGAAGTGAAAAAGCAAATTCTGTGACCATCATCATACCATTTATTACAAGTTGCTAGTGCATCTGGATAAACTTCAGCAGTCAGCATACGTTCTGGCTCTTCATTTGGTATATCTTCACCAACAGTGCCATCAATGTCTATTAGATAATTTTTAACACCTTCTGGCAAAATAGGACTAATTTTTGCGCCATTTTCTGTAGCTTCGTTTAGCAATTCATCTTCACTTTTAATACTCATACTGTTTTTATTTAATTATCAGGTTCATCTTCTTTTAAAGCAGCAAAATCTTTTTTTGATACTCTTATATACATAGCAAGTTTTTTAATCCCTTTTTCAATAATATAATCTCTATTATTTCTTGCTAAGTAAGCCAATCTTAAGGCTTCTTCTTTTATTTTTTTAGTTTGGATTTCGGAACAATAATCACAAAAAACTTTGGTTGCTTTAATGGATTTCACACTGTATTGCTCATATTCAATTTCAGTATATACTTTTATCTGCAAGGAATCTTTTTGGTATCCTTGTGCTATGGCTTGATTAGCTAAAGCAAGAAAAAAAAGTAATATTAAAATTTGATTGAACTTCACTGGTTTTCGTTTTCATTATTCGTTCTTCCAATTTAATCTATCCATCTGATTATAAGGCCAAGGTGCTCCATTATTCTCAATATTGGTCATCATGTTATTCAATTCGGTTGGTGCAGCAGACTGTTCCATAACCAAATAACGCCTCATGTCCATGATAATTGACAATGGATTTATACTCACAGGACACGCCTCAACACAAGCATTACATGATGTACAAGCCCAAAGCTCTTCACGTGTGATGTAATCGTCTAATAATTGCTTACCATCATCCTTAAACTCACCTTTGTTAGCATCTATGTTTTTACCAACTTCTTCCAAACGATCACGAGTATCCATCATGATTTTTCTTGGTGACAACTGTTTTCCAGTTTGATTAGCTGGACATTCACTTGTACAACGACCACATTCGGTACAGGTATAAGCATTGAGCAATTGAACCCAATTTAAGTCTTGAACATCACTTGCTCCAAATTTAGCTGGAACATCGTTTTCAGTTCCTGGTGCTGGAGCAGCAAATGGATCTACATTAGGATCCATCATCATTTTTACTTCTTTAGTAACAGCTTCCAAATTGTTTAGCTGACCTTTTGGTTGCAAGCTTCCATAATAAGTATTTGGAAAAGCTAATAGAATATGTAAATGCTTAGAGAAATATAAATAGTTTAAGAATATTAAAATACCAATAATGTGAAGCCACCATGCAGAGCGCTCAATAAGATGCAAGGTTGACTCAGAAAAGCCTTCAAACCAAGGTGCTATAAATTGGCTTATGATATTTCCTGAATTCATCTCTTGAAACTGAACGTCTGTGGCATTCATAATTAAGAATAGCGTCATTAAAACCATTTCAAAATAGAGAATATAATTGGCATCATTTTTTGGCCAACTTGTCATTTCCCGTTTCCAGAAACGTTTTAGTTTCATAATGTTTCTTCTGATCCAGAATACGATAACTGCAACTAAAACAAGAACTGCAAGTATTTCAAAAGACGATATTAGAAAACCGTATATTCCTCCTAAGCCAGATAAAACGCGATGAGTTCCGAACAATCCATCAATTACAATTTCAAGAACTTCAATATTAATTATGACAAATCCTATATAAACAATGATGTGTAAAAATCCAGCGACAGGCCTAACAACCATTTTACTTTGGCCGAGAGCTATCATAGCCATGTTTTTCCAACGTTGGGATTTATTGTCCGAAACATCAATATCTTGACCTAACTTAATATTACGTCTAAGTTTACTTATGTTTTTAGCAAAATAGCCTATTCCTAAAATAAGGATTACAGCAAAAAGAATATTTGGTAAGTAATCCATAGTTAATTCTTTTGTTCTTTAATTTCGTTGCCTTCAGCGTCATAAATCTTAGCTTTTTTCCCAAACAACGAAAAGTGTACATATCGTTTTGGATTCAATTTCATGTCCTGAAGTAATTGTTCTAACTGCTTAGTGGCTCCTTCTAGATTATTGTAAAGACCTTCATCTTTTAAAAGCTTTCCAATTGAGCCTTCGCCACTTTCAATAGTTGATAAAAGTTTGTCAAAATTACCTACAGTGGCCTGCAAGTCATTAATTGTTTTGGTTAAATTGGCATTTGCAATAGAATCTGTAATATTTGAAAGATTTAAAGTTACATCCTCAACATTGGCAAGTGTATTATCTAACTTCTCTTTGTTATTCGCAATTAATTCATTGATAGAAATAGATGTGTTTTTAAATGAAGCGATAGTAGTTTCTAATTGTGAAATTCCACTTTTAAGGTTTCGTTTTGTAGGTTCATCAAACACATCGTTTAAGTTTGTGAGTAAAGAATCTGCTGTAATTAACACAGCTCCTATTTTATCTTGAAGTGGTGTTAATGTATCTCCTACCATGTCCATTAGTCCAGGTTTAACTGTGCCTTGAAGTACATCACCTGAAACTACGTTTTCTGCATCATCAAAAGCAGGAATAATACTAATACCTTTTCCACCTATAAGTCCAGTATCATAAAGTTCTGCTTTACTATTTTTTGAAAACTTAAAATCGTCTTCTATTGTAAGTAGAACTTTAATTTTACCAGAACCATCGTCTGCAAAATCTATTTCCTGAACCTTACCAATAGTATGTCCGCTAATTGTAACTGGACTTGACGAAGCTAGGCCTTCGACATTATCATAGATAACGTAAACTTTTCTAGAAGAGTCTAATAAATTTTGTCCCTTCAAATAGTTAAATAAAAAAACAATGAGGATTAAGCTTACAATGACTAAAACGGCAGTTTTTACTTCTCTGGAGATTTTCACAGGTTGCTTGTTTGATTAGTGACAAAATTAGGAATTAATTTTAAAAGAATAATTCTAATTTGTAGATGATTTCAATGCTTCGCTTAAAGGAATCTGTTCTCCGTTTTTAATTGCCACAATAAAACATGAACTATATCCTTTTTCTAAAGCCTCCAGCTTCTGTGCTTTTATTGTATTATAATTAGAAGTTGAACCATAATAATACTTATAAATACCATTAATCTGCTCACGAGAAATATCACCTAAACCTTTGAAATTATAAGATTTTGTTTCTAATTTTCTTGTACTGGCAGCAATTTGAACTTTAAACGTAATATCTGTATACACCTCAGAATCGCTATTGTTAGAATACACTTCACCTGAAGTTCCAATAATTAAAGCATCATCAACACCATTTAAACTATTACGATACTTTAAAATAGCATCTTTAATTGATGTCGCCATTTCTGTTTGTCCTTTGTCTGAACTTAAATATTTGCCTTCACTCATATTAGTGATAAAGCCAGTTTCAACTAATACACTTGGCATGTAAGTTTGATGCAACACGATGAAGCCTTCTTGTTTTACACCTCTATTTTTTCGTTTGAGTTTGTTTTCAAAATTATTCTGAATATAACTGGCTAATAAAATGCTTTGATCGAGATAGTCTTCATTCATTAACATCAATCCGATAATGGATTCTGGTGCATTAGGATCGTAGCCTTCATAATGTTTTTCATAATCATCCTCAAGAAGAATCACTTCATTCTCCGCTTTTGCCACATTGAAATTGGTTTCACCTCTTTTAGTTCCTAAAACCCATGTTTCAGCACCATAGGCCTGAGAATCATGCGCATTACAATGAATAGATACAAACAAATCTGCGTCAGCACGATTGGCTATGGCTCCACGCTCATGTAAGTCAACAAATACATCTTTATTTCTTGTATAAATGACCTTAATATCTTCATGATTTTCAAGCATTTTACCAATTTTGAGGGCAATATTTAGCGCTATCTTTTTTTCAGAATCAAATTTTGTTGGTCGACCTGGATCTTTTCCACCATGACCAGCATCGAGAACAACAATAAACTTATCCTTTGAATATTGAGGGTAAGCTGAATATGTTAATAATAATATAAATGATACTAAGATGTATTTTAACTTCGTTTGCATAGAGTCTTTAACGGCTTTAAAACTCGGTTTATTTTATTAATCATAATTTTCTCATAATCGTAAAAATCACAAAAAAAAATTATGTAGTTTTGGCTATTCAAAAACCGAGCCATACTTTTACAAAAATACACCTAAAAGCGTTGCGAACAAACATCTTTCATATACTTTTAGCCCTAAGTTTTACAGTGTTTATGAACACATTTAGCTTCGCTCAGGATATTCCTACAAAAACCAAACCTATAAAGGCTTCAGTAGTAAAAGATACCATAAAAACATCAGTTGATTCGTTGTTTCAAATACAAAAACCGTTAAGAGAACAAGACACCATTAAACTAGATACTATTCCCAAGAAAAAAGGAATGATAGAAGATATTGTAAAGTATTCTGCGACAGATTATGTATCCTTTAACAGAAAAGAACAAAAAACATATCTGTACAATAATGCTAAGGTTACTTATTTGGACATGGAAATCACTGCTGGAATTATTGTGATAAATCATGAAAATAATGAGGTTTATGCAGGACGCTTAAAAGATACTTTGGGCAACTATTCACAAGCACCTGTGTTTAAGCAAGGTGCTGATATCATTGAGCCTGATTCTATAAGATTTAACTTTAACACAGAAAAGGCTTTAGTCTGGAACTCCAGAACGGAACAAAGTGGTGGCTACATCATAGCAGAAAAAACTAAAAAAGAAAACGATTCTGTTTTATTTATTCGTAGAGGGAAATTCACAACCTCTGCTGATCCAGATAATCCTGAGTATTATTTTTTAATGCGAAAAGCCAAAATAGTTCCAGGTAAAAAGGTCGTTACTGGATTAACCAATATGTTTATTGCCGATGTGCCAACACCAATTGGATTACCGTTTGCATATTTTCCATTAACCAAAAAACAGACTTCAGGTTTGATTTTTCCATCTTTTGGAGAAGACAATAACAGAGGTTATAATATTCAGAATGGTGGTTATTATTTTGCTATTAGTGATTATGCAGACTTAGCAGTTACTGGAGATTATTTTACCAATGGCAGTTATGGTTTGCGAATGCAAAGTCAATATGCAGCGAGGTATAAGTTTAGAGGAAATTTAAGTTTTAGATACGAAAACCTAATAACAAGTGAACGAGGATTTCCAGATTATGCCAAAAGTTCTATTTATAATATACGATGGTCACATGGACAAGATGCGAAGGCCAATCCGAACTCAAGGTTTTCAGCATCTGTAAACTTGGGTAGTAGCCG
>CAZRDG010000120.1:0-7063 GCA_964598775.1 uncultured Lacinutrix sp. | reverse complement strand
TTACGAAAATCCTCGCGGATTTTCTATTCGGTTTTTATTTGCTAAATTACGTGCTAAACCACGCAACGTATCATATACAAGACCGTTGGCAATAATTATGACCCGTCCTGAAATATGTATACACTAAATCAAATGTATATATGTTAGACAAATAAAAAAGAAGGCTAGTAATAATTAGGTGAGTAATTTTGAACGTAAATCATAAATCTTAAACCTAAACTCGTTTTTATTAAATCAGACAACCAAATAGCATTTGGATCTTATTAACTCAATGTCATATCAGGATATTATTATCATTATTTAGTATAAAGAGGGGTTCTTTTGGCTAAAAATTTTAAAGTAACTTTATAGGCATCGTTAGATTGCCAAAAAGATTCATGATCCATATTGAAGATATTGTCTCCCTTATCATTATAAACATTCATGGTAATTGTAGTACTATAATTTTGGCTAGTCGTACTGGAACTACTTGTTCTGACATTTGTACCAGAATTGTCAAATAATTTACCCACAAACGTTTTTGCTGGTTTTTTGTTATTGGTCTTTATATTTGTATTCGCTGCTGAATAACTTGATACGCTAGTCTCTTCGATAGAAACCAAGCCTTGCACTACGAATTCGACACCTAAAATATCACATAACTCTCCCATAGAATAGTTTTGCTCGTCATTAGCTCCAATTCCTGCTTTACCAAGCAATCTATTAGTCGTCATTGGGTCTTGAAAATTCAAGATACCTTTATGAGCATTAAATATTGCATAGGTTTCTTGTTGAATCTTTTTGGACATAGCACTAGAGCCATCGTCTTGATTTTTTAAAAAAGCAAAAGGTAAAATAGCCACTTTATTATGGTGATCTTGTAAAGTAGAGGAAGCGTTATAAAATTCAACTCGTCCAGAAGAAAAGGTGATTTTTGAAATTTTAATCTTTGGAACTTCATATTCAATAGTTTCATTTTGATAAGTGAAATTGACATTTGTTTCACCAATGGCTATTACTTTACCAATCATTTCAGTCCCATCAATCTTTAAAACAATGTCATTTTGAGCTCCGACAGTTTCAGTTAATACTATTAATAAAAAAATGGTTAATGATAGTTGAAGAAATCGTTTCATATTAATACGCTATTTTTATTTTTTTGCAATTTACATAAACTGAATTAAAAAACAATAACTTGCTTTGCAAACACTAAGCAAAATACCTTGTATAATTAATTGCTAGTACTCGCCTACTTGGAAAATTCCTGTGGAATTTTCTCTGGGTAGTTTTTGTTTGCTAAATTAGTTACTTAAACACGCAACTAACTATATAAAAGGCCAATGGAATACATTCAGCGAAAAGCTGATCAAAAGAGCTCCGCAACTACCTTGCTCCCACTATTTTGGACATGTATTCCATCTAGCTACTAAACCAAATTGCTTTCAAGGCTTATTTATAAAAACCAGCTTTTAACTTTCTGATAAAAAAAAGTATCAAGGTTTACAATAAATTATCAAGAGTTCTTCGCTTTTTGAATTCATAAATAGCTCCTATTTCTTAATGCAAATCAAAGAGCATTATTTTTTTTTTAAATATTTTTTTTGCTAAATTCGTTTTCTAACTTAAACATTTTAATAATATGAAAAAATTAGTTGTTTTATTTGCTATTGCAGTATTTGGATATACAGCAACTGCGCAGGGAGTTTTTAAAATTGGTGCAACTGCAGGTGTTGCTGTATCTGACGCAGGTGATGTTGCGGATTGGGCTTTAGGCGTTGATGCATACTACATGTTTGAAAAAGTAGATGCTGTTATTAATTTTGGACCTACTGTTGGATTCAGAAATTTCTTTATGTCTGAAGATGCATTTGATGATGGGCAATTCTTACCAGTTGCTGCTGCTGCAAGATTAAAACTTTTTGGTATATTAACTGGAGGTGCTGATTTAGGCTATGCAGTAGGTATTAACGATGGTAACGATGGAGGGTTTTATTATCGACCTGTCGTTGGTATCGATATTGCAGATACGATTGAACTTAATGTTTCTTTTGAAAGTATTTCAAATGATGGTGTTACCTGGGGAAATCTTAATGCAGGCATTTTATTTGAATTCTAATATAAGATTCTAAGCATAAAAAGGAGAAGCAATTTAGCTTCTCCTTTTTTATTTTTAATATCATTTTAAATTAAAAACTATCTCAACAAAGATTGGAATTCATTAAGGCCAAATTCTCTTATTAGAATGAATATCTCACCTAAATGTTTTACCGAATCCAATAGGATGATGCTAGATGACAAACTAGACCAATAAAAAACATAACAATCTATGACTGTAATTTTTTCAACCAAGACCAAAACCTTACGTTTTTTATTAATCCTATTTTTTTCTATTAATAGTTTTGCTCAAAACAATACAACGACTGTTAACGACTCAATACATAATGAGATTCCGAAAGCAATTCCTGTCGTTAAGATTATAGAAGAAATTGAAATAGCTACAGAAGAAATTAAGGAAGCAAGAAGAAAGACTCAATCTAAATCTTTTATTGTAGATATTGATTCTATTTATCCTTCTTACAAAACATTTATCTTAAATAAGCGACAACAAGCACTAAATTTTATCTCTTCAGAACCTAACAAACAAAAGGTTAATAATTTACTTAATGAATGGAAGCGTTATCATGATTATTTAAAATCATGGGAAACCACAATTAACAATCAACTAGAAAAAAACAGTATCATACTGAAAGATATTACATTTAATGAAAAGACATGGGAATTAACACTTTTAGATTCTGTATATCTAAAAACCCCTATAGAAATAAAAAATAATATTAGTTCAGTTCTTGACGAATTCAAGGACATAGAAGCTGTAATAATAGAGCAAAACGACAAAGATTTAGTTCTTGAATCAAAGATTAATTATTTAATTTTTACAGCTACTGATGTTATAGAGAAAATAGAAAACTTAAAAAATACTAAGGTCTACAATGTCCTTTACAAGCGACATAGTGCTTTATGGAATACAACCTTTAAAAAGACTAAATCATCTGATGTTAGTATTAATGAAAATGCATATTTTGGAAATATCTCTTTAGAGTTTTTAAAGACTTTCGAAAAGCTGTTTTATTTATTTGGATTTCTTGTACTTACCTTAATTTATTTCATTACATATTTAAAAAAAGGATTTGTCTTGTACCAGACAACAGAGAGCGATTTAGAAAAAGACACCAAATCTATACTCTTTAAACAATCATGGCTGATTATAGTTTTCATTAGTTTAATTATCACTAAACTATTGTTTCTAAATTTACCAGATTTAATAAATGATCTACTTACGCTTCTTTTATTGCTTTCAACTATCCCGATCGTCAATCCTTCGATATCTGTAAAATTTAAAAAACTCGTTTACCTAGTAATTTTATTTTTCATTCTAGATAGTGCAAAAACATATATTTGGTTTGAATCTTATCAATATCGTATATATCTCCTCATTGAAGCCTTTTTAGTAATTATAAGTCTCTATTATTTTACACACCCTTATAGACAACTTAAAGCATTTGTAAAAACTAAGCTTTCACAATTTTTAATTAAACTAACCCCTGTTTTTTATCTTCTAATAATAATTTCGATTATATCAAATATTACAGGTTATACAAATCTTACTGATATCACTTTGAAAATATGTACTCAAGGCATTGTTTTAAGTATTATTTTTTATGGAATATTAATAGTTATTGAAGCTATTTCTGATGCTCTTTTACATCGCCATTATAATTCAAAAGAATCCTATGATTCTAGTATGAAGCTTAAAGTTGAAACAAAGTTAACCCAGTATATAAGGCTTACCTTATTTGTGATTTGGTTACTTCTATTTTTACAGATTTTAGACCAATTGAAATCAATACTTAATTTCTTTGGCGATATACTAAGTGAGCCCTACAGCGCTGGTAGTATTACATTTACAATAGGTTCTATTGTGGCATTTTTATTGATTTTAATTTCTTCTTTCATCATTACCAAAATAATTTCTTTCACCTTAGATGAAGGAGAAAACACTTTGAAATTTCTTCATTTACCAAAAGGAATACCCAGAGCAATTTCTGTTGTATTACGTTATTTAATTTTGGCTTTTGGTGTTGTTTTTGCCCTTTCATCATTAGGTTTAGATTTAAGTGAATTTAACCTTATGGCTGGTGCTTTAGGCCTAGGTATTGGTTTTGGGTTACAAAACGTAATTTCTAATTTTGTGTCTGGACTTATTTTGATTTTTGAACGTCCAATTTTACCAGGAGATACGGTGGAAGTAAACAACCTTATGGGAACTGTAAATAAAATTGGAGTTCGTTCATCTAAAGTGAGCACATTTGATGGTGCAGATGTTGTAGTGCCTAATAACAACCTTGTTTCTAATGACTTAATAAACTGGACGCTATCGAGTAGTTTAAAACGAACAGAAATCTTGATTGGCACATCTTATGACTCTAACCCAAATCAGGTCTTAGAAATATTACTTGAATGTGCAAACAATTATCCGGATTTAGTAAAAGAACCTGAGCCACAAGCATTATTTAGTGATTTTGGGGATAACTCACTCAATTTTAGATTGCGTTTTTGGACACATTTTTCACTGAGTTTACAAGCCAAAAGTGATATCTCAATAGCAATATATAACAAGTTTAAGGAACATAATATTGAAATACCATTTCCACAACAAGATGTATATATTAAGGATTTTCCTAAACCTGAAACAGATAACGATAAATAAAATTACAAATAGAAAAAATGAAACATAATTTTAATAGAGTTTCTCTAATGCTGTTGGTTCTATTTTCAGCAATCGCATGTAAAAACGAAACAAAAAAGACTGAAAAAGTTAAAACACTAGAAACTACCGAAGCGTTAAATGTATTAGGCAACTACGTTTCTGAAGACTATGCAAAAAGAAGCGAAGGCTATGATTGGGTGTCTGTTGCAATTACAGAAGCAGATAATAATCAATTGAATATTTCAGTCCGCTCACGAGCAGATAAAAAAAGACCAACTTGTTTATTTGACACTAAAGCTTTTAAAAAAAATGAGAACTCGTATGAATCCACATATGAGGGTAAAATAATTAAATTCGAGTTTTCCGAAGAATATATCACTATTTCTACTGAAAACTCAGACGATTCAAACATGTTGTATTTCTTTTGCAATGGTGGAGCTTCCATAGCAGGAACTTATAAAAGAATCAACGAAGAATTAGATCAACAACAAATTGATTTAACTAAATTCATGAAAGTTTTAAACCTTCAAGAGGTAGGGTTTAATGTTTCATCAATAAGAAAAAATGGCAAGAACATGATGTCAATTTTTACTTTTGGTTTAGAAGAAAGCGAATACAGCGAATCATTTGATATTGAGGGTGAGCAGGTTATCGATGCAGAAGTTGAAGACCTTAATTCAGATGGTTCACCAGAACTTTTTGTTTACACACAATCTATCGGAAGTGGAAGTTATGGAAATGTTTATGCTTTTTCCGTAAACAATAAAAAATCTATGAGTCAGGTATATTTTCAACCAACAGCAGAAAACGACAAAATAAATAAAGGATATATGGGACACGATGAATTTTCGATTGTAGAGAATTCTTTAGCTCAACGCTTTCCAATTTATAAAGAAAAAGATACCAATGCAAACCCTACTGGAGGAACTAGACAAGTTTCTTATAAATTAATTGATGGAGAGGCTTCTAGAAAATTAGTAGTTAATAAAGTTTCCGAATACTAAAACTATTGCCAACAACGTGTATAGCTCATTGCGGCTGAATTCCTAATCGGAATTCATTGCAATTTGCTATCTTCGTTTTACGGCGGAAAATCATAGCAGATTTTCCGTAACGAGCCATACACAAATACGTTGGCAATAAGCTAGATCTTGATAATCATATCAAATTCTGATGCAGTTGCCATCACTTTATTAATGATCTCTGGAGCAAGTGATTTTTCAATAGCATTTTCTTCATTTTCAGGCACACCCATTTGCTCGAAAAAATCTCTAAATCCTTTAGGACTATGGATATTTATCCATTTACAAGGTCTTTCGCTTTTATTGGCAAACGTATGCAACGTCTTAGGCGGAATGTCTACTGATTCTCCTGCCCTAACAACCCTGACATTTCCATTTACCATAAACTCCATTTCACCTTCAATAATCAGGAATGATTCCTTAAAAGAATTGTGTAAATGAGGTGGTGGACCCTGCACTTTTGCAGGTGTTTCTGCTAACATAAGATCATAATCTCCAGTGGTTTCATGAGGTGTAACCTTGTGACCAAGTACCCATTTTGTATTGATTGTATTCATTTTATGAGATATTTGTCTCACAAACATAAGGGTAAATTTTTTTCTTTCCAAATTTTATGAGATATTTGTCTCATGAATAAAAGATACTTAAGTTCTGGTAGAACCAGTCAAAAATTAGAAACAAGAAATAAAATCCTTGCTAGTGCTCAACATTACCTTAATAAGGGATTAGAATTCAATCTTGAAGACATTGCCAAGAAAACTGGAATTTCAAGAGCAACTGTTTACAGATACTTTTCAAATATTGACATATTGGCTGCAGAAGCTGGGTTAGATTTTAGTACGGAAAGCCCGGAGAATTTATTTAATAACCTAAAAAGCAATAAAATCCAAGATAAGATACTCGAAATACAAGAATATTATAACAAACTTGCCTTA
Organism: uncultured Lacinutrix sp.; assembly: GCA_964598775.1. GTDB lineage: Bacteria > Bacteroidota > Bacteroidia > Flavobacteriales > Flavobacteriaceae > CAJQLB01. The sequence goes on along the minus strand of CAZRDG010000120.1, from coordinate 359 downwards.
GATCATGAAAATCTTTTTCGAAAATACATTAGTGTTGTTTTAGATTCAAATACTTCCACTATCAAAAGAGGTGCTAGAAGAAAGATGACATTGCTAATGGCTCTGGAAGAAACAAATCTTACTCAAAAAGAAAAGGAGGATTTTTCGAACTTATTTACGATATTAATGGGTATTGAGCCTCTCATTGTTACAAAAGATGTTTGCAACTTAAATAACTCGGAATCTATAGAACTTATGAAATGGGGAATAAATCTAATATTTAAAGGTCTTGAAGCTTCAAGTAAATAGTTAAAAGCCAATTGCCAACAACGTGTATAACTAATTGCTTGGTCTGTGTGTACTCGGAAAATTCTCCGAAT
>CAZRDG010000119.1:0-7097 GCA_964598775.1 uncultured Lacinutrix sp. | reverse complement strand
GTCCAAGTACGCTCAAGTGTGTATTCAGAGTCACAAGAACCATCAGTTCTTTCTTCTTCGAAAGTTACATTTGCAGTACCACAATCATCAGAAGCCGTAAGTATATCAGCTGCAGGAACGTTGTCACATTCAACCGTTGCATCTACAGGAAGAACTTCATTGAAAATTGGGTCAATTGTATCTTCAATGGTAAATGTTGCCTCAGCAAAAATTGAATTTCCACAATCATCAGTTAATGTAAATGTTACAGTTTCACTACCAGTAGCACCACAAAGGTCACTTAGTCCAGTACTGTTATTAGTAACAGTTGCACTTCCTGAGTTATCTGTTCCAGTAAAGCTTACTAACCAATCTGCAAAAGCACCATTAGGATCTGAAGAGCCATCACATTCTACAGTCATATCAGCAGGAGGGTTTATCCAAGTTGGATCTTCTCCATCACCATCTAATAAAGTAGCATTTACAGTAGCAGTACAACCTCCATCATCAAGAACTTGAATTGTATAATTTCCAGCATTTAAACCTGAAAAAGTTCCACTACTTTGATAATTGGATCCACCATCAATTGAATATTGATAAGGAGGTGTTCCTCCACCAGCAGTCACAATAATTTCACCATCATTTCCTCCTTCACATTCTGGATCGGTTTGATCAGTTACAACAATTGTTAAAACATCAGGAATAACCAAACTAGCTTGTTCTTGTAAGTCTGGATATTTGCATCCTGAACCATAAGTACCAGAGTAATTTAGTTCTGCAGTAAAAGTTCCTTCAAAATCTAATGGTCCTGTATAATTGAATGTTCCATTAGGCGTGTTTGAAGTGCCTACCGGAGTACCATTGAGGAAAAATTCCCAGTAGTAAGTATCAGATGTAGACGTACAACCTTTTTGATCAAGCGAACTTGAATATTCTATAGAATTTGAACAGCTATTTCTAGATAAAGTTGGTGTAATTTCAGGGCATGGTACGCAAATCGTAGGATTTGAAAACGTATTAGACTGAATAGTACACATGGAATCTTCATAATTAATAATTGAATTTCCAGGTTGAGTTGATCCGCAAAGATCATCATCAGTTGCTTCTATTGTATAATTTAATGTAATGGTTTCGTCTCCAACACTATTAACATACCATGAAATCAATTGTCCTACATTAATGGCACTTCCTTTACTAGCAGTTAAAGTTCCTGGTACTACTGAAAAACCACCTTGTAAAATGTCAGACACTAAAGCTTGTCCTGGTAATTGCGTCGCGGCGGCAACTAATTGATTTAGAATTCCAGCATAGATATCTGTTAAATCAGCGTTGTCTTCTGTCCAAAACGCACCAGCATTTTGGATAGAATTTAGAGTGTCAAGGGCAAGAGTTTGTTCTACGCCACTTATGGCACCAACTAAGCCAATTGTAAAAATACTTTGATTGTAAACTTGACCGCCAACAGTAGTCGTTTGTGCATTAATACCTGCAGTTATCGCTTCAGTTTGGCAAGCCGTTACAGTCGTTGTTGAACTGCAATTGCTATAACCACTACCAGTATTTCGCCTTGTTGCTACTCCATCTGATAATAGAATAATATTTCTAGATGTACCACAATTAAATGTGCCAGAGTTTGTTAATAAATTGTCCGCTTTTATTAGTGCATCTTCTGTGTTAGTATATCCACTCGTTACAATTGAATTTATTGCAGCAATAATAGCAGCCTGTCCAGTACTTCCAGTTAAAGGAATATCAACAGTAGCAGTAGAACTAAAAGTGACTAAAGCTACTTTGTTTAATCCTGTTGGGTTGTTTTCTGGCTTAAAGAATTCGTTCACAAAATTAATTGCAGCATCTTGTGCATAATCAATAGGGTCATTATTAGAGCCTGGAGCATCATCCATACTTCCTGACCTATCAATTATTAGTACAACTTCTTGGGCCTTTTTTACTGGATTTCCAGTAATGGTAAGCTCCACGTCAAATTGTTTACATTCTATAGCATTTTCTACAGCAGTCTTGTTTATTGTAACATCTTGTCCCAGCACAGAGCTAAAAGAAAAGATAAGAGTAAAAATCATCATTGTTTTGATGATTCCTCTGTAGTATGATTTTTGAAATAGTAGTTGATTTCTCATGAATTTTCTTTTTAAGTCTTATCTATCTTAAAATAATATGATTAACCTTCAGAAGGTTCTGGTACAAAAACGCTTAAGGTTTTTATTGATTTAATTAAGCACCCTTTCGATTGTGCCTCAACATTAATACAACTCCAGCTATTAGTTTTGGTTCCGTCAGGGACAGTTACTTTAACAATAAAACTATATGACTCACCACTTTTCAGAGTGATTTCATTACTTGGCATAGCTCTTAAAGAATTTGTTTCAATAGAAACATTTAAATTAACATTACTTCCTGAACTCAATCTACCACCTTTATTGTCACAAGGTTCTAGTAAGTTTGTTGTTGAAAGTATATATGTTGCAGCTTTTGAAGATGTGTTAGTTAAAGTAAGTTTAAAACTTGCTCCATCTTGAGCGGCAGATTTAAAACTTCTGTCTTTATGTACAGATAGTTCGGCTTTACAATCTTGGTAGTATTCAACAGCGTTGTCTGATGAATTAAAAATACTTGCCACAAATGTTGTCAATAAAATAATTATTGTTTTCATAACTTTAAGGGTCTATTAAGTTTCGCTATGCGATATTTTTATTATATTATATTTCCATTAAAGAATTACAAATTAGTCAGATACAAGTTTAGCTGTAATGACTTAATTCTAAAATAAAATGAGGGAAGTACACAAATTTCTTGTGCGAGTGGATTATTAATTCGAATTAGATTTGGGGTCATTCTTCATTAATTTAATTGTACAAATCAACTTATATGTCGCAACCTTTGCAAATATAAATGTTAAAGAGCCAAAATAATCGTTAAAACGGAAAAAAACAACATTTTATCGATAAAAATTGCATTTAAACGAGATAATATGAAAACATTAGTATTGATAAGGCACGGAAAATCATCTTGGGAACATCCTGTAAGTGATATACATAGACCTCTGAAAAGCCGCGGAATTTCTGATGCTAAGCTAGTTTGTGATGAGTTTATTAAAGCTAATTTTAAGCCAGATTTGGTAGTAACTAGTCCAGCTAAACGAGCACACGATATTTGTAAGATTTTTACTAATAAAATGGGAATTTCGTCAGATAATGTACAGATTAATCCTACAATTTATGATTTTGAAGGAAGTAAAACGGCAGATTTTATAAAATCTTTAGATGAAAGTTATCAAAAAGTCATGCTGTTTGGTCATAATTATGCATTTACGTCTTTAGTAAATAGATTTGGAAATAGATATATTGATAATTTGCCAACTTCAGGTTTGGTAATGATTAATTTTGACATTGATTCATGGGCAGATATTAAGAAAGGAACAACCGAATTGATGATCTTACCAAGAGATTTAAAAAATAAATAGAAAGTGAAATTCTCATTTTCAATTTTTTGTTAAAAACTACAGTTATATTTTACTTATTTTATTTAAAAGACTTTCTATATTTGAGCATTAGATATAGTGTTTTCTTTATGTATTTTCAATCTATAAACTTTAATAATTGATGCTAGTCCTTAAAAAATATGCAGCAATAGATATTGGCTCAAATGCTGTTAGACTTTTAATTGCAAATATTATTGAAGAAACTGGTAAACCTGTACGTTTTAAAAAAAGTTCGTTAGTTCGTGTACCAATTCGATTGGGTGAAGATGTTTTTATGAACAAAGCCATTTCTGAAGAAAATATTATTAGAATGCAAGATGCTATGCAGGCTTTTAAATTATTAATGCAAACGCATCGTGTGGAACGTTATAAAGCTTGTGCAACTTCGGCTATGCGCGAGGCTAACAATGGACAAGAGGTAGCTGATCTTATAAAGAAGGTGTCTGATATTGATATTGACATTATTGAAGGCGAAGAAGAAGCAGCTATTATTGCTGCTACAGATTTAAGTGCTTACATTCAACCTAATAAAACTTATCTATATGTAGATGTTGGAGGAGGTAGCACTGAATTTTCAATTATTCATAATGAAAAAACGGTGGCTTCAAAATCGGCTAGAATTGGTACAATTAGAATATTAAAGGATATAGTAAAACATGAACATTGGGCAGAATTAGAACAATGGATAAAAGCTAATACCAGTGAATACGACAAAATTGAAGTTATTGGTTCTGGTGGAAACATCAATAAAATCTTTAAAATTTCTGGAAAAGCTATTGGTAAACCTCTAACGTATTTCTATTTAAGTGCTTATTACCATACCTTAAAATCTTATACTTACGAAGAACGTATTACTGAACTAGATTTAAATCAGGATAGAGCAGATGTTATCATTCCTGCAATGCAAATCTATTTGTCATCGATGAAATGGAGTAGAGCTAAGCACATTTATGTACCAAAAATTGGACTTGCCGATGGTATAGTTAAAAGTTTGTACTTTGAAACGGTTTCCAGTAAAGTCTTATAGTTTAACCATGTATGGTTTCTTTCTTACTTAATTTTTTCATGATTTCAGCTTCAAAATCAAGAAGTTGTTGCCATTTTTCGTCTACTTCTTTTCGGATTCCATATTGTCTTGCAAAGCCTAAAAACATGGTGTAGTGATTTGCTTCGCTAACCATGAGCTTTCTGTAAAATTCAGAGAGTTCTTTGTCATTTAATTCATCCGAAAGCAATCTAAAACGCTCACAGCTTCTGGCTTCAATAAGTGCAGCATACAATAATCTGTGAACTAACTGTGTGGTTCTGCTTCCACCTTTTGGAAAAAAAGTCACCAATTGTTGTACATAATCATCTTTACGGTCGCGACCAAGTGTCCAACCACGTTCCAGAATTTTATCATGTACCATTTTAAAATGACTGATTTCCTCCTTAACCAAGGCAACCATTTCTTGAACTAATTCAGTATATTCTGGAAAACTAACAATTAACGATATGGCTGTACTTGTCGCTTTTTGCTCACAAAACGCATGATCTGTTAATATTTCTTCAATGTTTTTTTCTACGATATTCACCCAACGAGGGTCAGTTGGTAGTTTTAGTCCTAGCATGCTATTTAGATTTATATGTCTAAGTCAAAAGTTTTTTTAAGTAAGGCTAAATTTGGGTTCTTCTCTTTTAGTTTTTCGTATTTTTCCTTTGCTGTATAAGCATATTGCTTCACTTTTTCTTCATTAATTGTGATTTCTAAAGAAATATCGTAGTTATTTAGTTCTTTTCTTAAGAAACTTAGCAAATCATATTGTTGACGTTCAACTTCGACCTTGTTTGTAGAGTTTGGAAATTCCAAATAGATGTTAGTTCCAATGAGCTTTGGTGTGTCAATTCTTAGTATCGATGCAAAATTATATTTTCCGTTTTGTTCTAAATCGTCAACAAAAGCTTCCCAAGTTTCCTGCATTTGTGCTTCGGTAAACTCATCTTTGGGTAAATCTTCTTCATCTAGAACAACTTCCATTTGTTTGATAAGGTGTTCTTTCTTCTTTTTGATACTACTTAAAGATAGTCCAGAGGTTGTCTTTTGTTTGGAATTTAGTATGATTTTAGGTCGCTCTTCAACTAATTTTTTGGCAATTTCTGCTTCAGGTGCTACTTCTTTGACTGTGTTAGTTTTAGGTTCAGTTACAACTAACGTCTCCTGAGGTTCTGTAGTTGTAGCCAATGCTGGTTTTTTAACTGGAATAGGAGCAATGCCTTTTTTCTTAAAGTAAGATGCAGGAATTATAAAGTGCTTACCTTTTTTTTTTTCTCCATCAAAAGTGATAGAGGCTAATTGCATAAGGCACAACTCAACAAGTAAACGTTGGTTTTTGCTAGACTTATATTTTAAGTCACAATCGTTTGCAATATTAATGGCTTCAAACAAAAATTGCTGAGTTGCAAGTTTTGATTGCTCTAAATATTTTGCTTGAGTTTGTTCGCCAACTTCAAGTAATTCCACAGTTTCTGGTGTTTTGCAGACTAATAAATCTCTAAAGTGAGACGCTAATCCAGAAATGAAATGATGACCATCAAACCCTTTAGATAGAGTATTGTTGAATTGTAATAACAAATCAGGAATTTTATTTGAAAGAATTAAATCTGTACTTTCAAAATAGGTTTCATAATCGAGTACATTAAGATTTTCAGTTACAGCTTGCCTCGTTAAATCCTTTCCTGAAAAACTAACAACTCTATCAAAAATAGATAACGCATCACGCATTGCACCATCTGCTTTTTGGGCAATAATATGTAAGGCATCATCTTCAGCATTTACGTCTTGCTGTTCGGCAATGTATTTTAAGTATTCCTTTGCATCTTTAACAGTTATTCGCTTAAAGTCAAAAATTTGGCAACGTGATAAGATTGTTGGGATGATCTTATGCTTTTCAGTAGTTGCAAGAATGAATATACAGTGTTTTGGTGGCTCTTCTAAGGTTTTTAAAAAGGCATTAAAAGCCGATTGTGATAACATGTGAACCTCATCAATGATGTATACTTTGTATTTTCCTACTTGCGGAGGAATGCGAACTTGGTCTGTTAAACTTCTAATATCATCAACAGAATTATTTGAAGCTGCATCAAGTTCAAAAATATTAAAGGCAAAATCTTCATCTTCTTTTTCATTGCCATCACTATTAATCATTTTGGCAAGAATACGAGCACATGTTGTTTTACCAACACCACGAGGACCTGTAAATAATAGGGCTTGAGCTAAATGGTTGTTTTCAATGGCATTTAATAAAGTGTTTGTAATAGCTTGCTGGCCTACAACATCCTTAAAGGTTTGTGGTCTGTATTTGCGAGCTGATACTACAAAGTGTTCCATTGAAAAATCTTAGAATAGCAAAGTTAAAAATTCAGTTTAAAATTAAGAATTAGTAAGAACTATTTTAAGCCGAGTTATTAACAATTTGCGTACTTTTGCCATCAAGTAGATCGCCTTATCGAACCAAACTTGTTTTGGTTAGGAAAGTCCGAACACCATAGTGCAACATAGTGGTTAACAGCCACCAGTCGTGAGGCTAGGAAAAGTGCAACAGAAAGAATGTACAGGTTAAGCTGTAGTGAAATCAGGTAA
>CAZRDG010000118.1:0-7146 GCA_964598775.1 uncultured Lacinutrix sp. | reverse complement strand
TTCATAATAATTTTTTGATTTTCTTGGGCAACTGTAATGAATGTGGCACCTAGGCACATTCCTAAAACGAAGAGTGTTTTTTTCATTAAAAAAATATTAGGCTTAAAGATATTTAAATTTTATAAAACACTATGTAGAATTTGAATTGTTTATAATTATTCCAAATATCATTTAGAAAACCGTTGAACATTGGCTAAATTCACGGTTTAAAATGTTATTGAATTGGAGAACTATTTAAGTCAGCTAAACGATGCACAATTAGCACCAACTTTGCAAAAAGATGGTCCTATGATTGTCATTGCTGGAGCTGGTTCTGGAAAAACGCGAGTGTTAACGTATAGAATTGCTTATTTAATGAGCCAAGGTGTCGATCCTTTTAATATTTTGGCCCTTACATTTACAAATAAAGCAGCTCGTGAAATGAAAAGCAGAATTGCTACCATTGTTGGTGATAGTGAAGCTAAGAATTTGTGGATGGGAACATTTCACTCAGTGTTTGCAAAAATACTGCGTTTTGAAGCAGATCGATTGGGTTATCCAAGCAATTTCACTATTTATGATACGCAAGATTCTGATCGTTTAATTGCTTCCATAATCAAGGAAATGAAACTTGATAAAGACATTTACAAATACAAACAAATACGCTCACGAATTTCATCATATAAAAATAGCCTCATAACAGTTAAAGCTTATTTCCAGAATCCTGAATTAATGGAGGCTGATGCTGCAGCAAGGCGACCAAAATTAGGTGAGATATATAAAAATTACGTTGAACGCTGTTTTAAAGCTGGAGCCATGGATTTTGATGATTTATTGTTGAAAACCAACGAGCTCCTTACGCGATTTCCAGATGTCTTAGCCAAATATCAGGATAGATTTAGGTACATTTTAGTTGATGAGTATCAGGATACAAATCATTCACAATATTTAATTGTAAGGGCCTTATCAGATCGATTTCAAAACATTTGCGTTGTTGGTGACGATGCACAGAGTATTTATGCGTTTCGTGGTGCTAACATCAACAACATTTTAAATTTTCAACGTGACTACGATGATGTTAAGGTGTTTCGATTGGAACAGAATTATCGATCTACTAAAAACATAGTAAATGCAGCCAATTCTATCATTGATAAAAACGAAACAAAACTTGATAAAGTGGTTTGGACTGCTAATGATGCAGGTTCAAAAATAAAAGTGCATCGTTCTTTAACAGATGGTGATGAAGGGAGATATGTAGCTAGTACTATTTGGGAAAATAAGATGCAAAATCAACTTAAAAATAGTGATTTTGCAGTTTTGTATAGAACCAATGCACAGTCGAGATCTATTGAAGATGCGTTAAGAAAAAGAGATATTCCGTATAGAATTTATGGAGGTTTGTCATTCTATCAGCGAAAAGAAATTAAGGATGTTCTATCTTATTTGCGCTTAATAATAAACCCAAGCGATGAAGAGGCCTTAAAACGTATCATCAATTTTCCTGCAAGAGGTATTGGTCAAACTACTATTGACAAACTGATTGTTGCAGCTAATGGTTATGATAAATCTATTTTTGAAATCATTCAAAATCTTGATAAAGTTGATATTGGTATTAACTCTGGCACGAAAACAAAACTTGACAATTTTGCAACTATGATAGCAAGTTTTCAGGTGATGAATCAGACTGCAAATGCTTTTGAACTGGCGGAACATGTGACAAAAGCGTCTGGATTGATAAGAGAATTCAATAATGATGGAACACCAGAAGGTATAGCTAGAATGGAGAATATTGAAGAACTTCTTAATGGTATTAAAGACTTTGTTGAAGGTCAGCGAGAATTAGCAGATAGCACGGGTTCATTAACCGAATTTCTTGAAGATGTAGCTTTAGCAACAGATTTAGATGCAGATAAAGGCGACGCAAATCATGTAGCGTTAATGACAATACATTTAGCTAAAGGATTGGAGTTCCCATATGTTTTTATAGTTGGCCTGGAGGAAGATTTGTTTCCTAGTGCTATGAGCATGAATACCAGAAGCGAATTGGAAGAGGAACGACGCTTGTTTTATGTCGCATTAACGAGAGCTGAAAAACAAGCCTATTTGACTTATGCCTTATCACGATATCGATGGGGAAAGTTAATTGATTCAGAACCAAGCCGATTTATTGAAGAAATTGATGATGAGTATTTGGATATACTCACTCCGCCAGAAGAACAACGAATTAATCCAATGTTGGATGCTGATATTTTTGGTGATATTCCACCCAATACCATAAGATATAAACCAGCAAAGCAAAGGGTCACTACAAAAAAAGCGAAACCAGAAGCTCAATCATTTAAAATTAGTCCACCCAAAAATTTGAAGCCTGTTAAAAGCACTAATGGGACGTCTAACTTGTTTGATAATAAGCTTGTAGTAGGTAACTTTGTAAAGCATTTGCGTTTTGGTAAAGGTGAAGTCTTAAAAATAGAAGGTACTGGAGCTGATGTGAAAGCTGAAATAAAATTTGAAAATGGAGGTGTAAAAAAACTGCTACTTCGTTTTGCTAAATTAGATGTTATAGGATAATGGCTGAGTTTATAAGAATATACGAAGAAAACCCTAACCCAAAAGAAATTGATAAGGTGGTTAGTGTTCTTAAAAAAGGAGGTTTAATCATTTATCCAACAGACACTGTTTATGGTTTGGGTTGCGATATTACGAACCTTAAAGCTTTAGAGCGTGTGGCTAAGATAAAAGGTGTAAAACTTGAGAAATCCAACTTTTCTTTTATCTGTCACGATTTAAGTAATTTAAGTGATTATGTCAAGCAAATTGATAATTCAACATTTAAGTTATTGAAGCGAGCCCTTCCAGGACCTTATACATTTGTGTTACCCAGTGCCAAAAGTTTACCAAATCCTTTTAAACAAAAAAAAACTGTTGGTATTCGTATTCCTAATAATAACATTGCACTTGAAATTGTAAGACGATTAGGTAGACCAATAATTTCGACATCAATTCGCGATGAAGACGAAATAATTGAATACACAACAGATCCTGAGTTAATTAAAGAAAAATGGGATAATCTCGTAGAATTAGTTATTGATGGTGGTTATGGTGATAATGAACCTTCAACCATAATTGATGTTTCTGATGGAGAGGTTGTCATTGTTAGAGAAGGAAAGGGAAGCTTGGATATACTATAAAAAAAAGCCCAATCTTTCGATTGAGCTTTCTTTAATATTGTTTTATGAATTCTTAATTGCCACCTTGAGCTAAAGCCTTCATTTCTTTTTCAATCATATCATAGAACTGATCAATTTTAGGAAGCACTACAATACGAGTTCTTCTATTTACAGCTCTATTTTCAGCAGTATCATTACTCACTAAAGGAACATATTCTCCTCTACCAGCTGCAATTAATTGAGCTGGGTTTACGCCTAGTTCCTGTAATACTCTGATGATTGAAGTTGAACGTTTCACACTTAAATCCCAGTTATCAAGTAATACGCCTTTTTGATATGAAACAGTATCTGTGTGACCTTCAACCATCGCTTCAAAATTGGGTTTGCTCTTTATCACTTTAGCAACTTTAGCTAAAATTTCTTCAGCACGAGACGTTACATTATAGCTGCCGCTTTTAAATAATAATTTATCAGCAATTGAAATGAATACAACACCTTTTTCAACATTGATTTCAATATCTGGATCGTTAATTCCAACTTCTCTTTTTAAGCTTGTAACTAAAGCTAGCATTACACTATCCTTTTTAGTCATCGCATCTTGTAAACGAGAAATTTTCAAATCTTTTTCTTTTAAGCTTTCTAAAGATTTTTCAACGTTACTAGCTCCTTTTGAAGTTAGCATAGTAAGATCTTTGTTACTTTGAATTAAGTTGTCATTTGTTTTACGCATATCTGCTAATCTCTCATTTAAGGCTTCTGCTCTAGCGTTAGCAGCAGCAGCATCAGCTAAGCAAGTGTTAAGTTTAACCGTTGCAGAGTTTAACAAATCTTGTGTTTCTTTTTGTTTAGCTTCAAGTGCCGCATATTCTTTTTTAGAGACACATGAACTTAAAAGGAGCATAAAAGAGAAGCTCAATAAAATTATTTTTTTCATTAGATTATTCATTAAATAGTTAAGTTTGAAACTTTGAACAAAAGTATATAAAAAACAAGACTGAAATAAAGTATTAACAAAATATTTACTAAAAACTTATAAACGATTAAACGTTTCCTTGTTTTTTACAAAATATAGCCATACTATTGAGGTTTTATGGTAGTAATTCACTTTTTGGGTATTTTTTTTTCTGCACTTAAATAGTCTTAAAAAATTCCTGTAAAAAGAAAAATGCGCTCGTATAATCGCTGCAGTATGACTTGCTTTAAAATGTATTAAAAATTTAATTCCAGCAATGCCGTCTAAGACTAACCGAACAACAATTAAGGCGAACAAATTGCCATTTGCATTTTTTGTAAGATTAAATAGGCTGTTCCTGAAGTTTAAATAGGTTTTTTTAGGGTTGATTGCATTTAAAGTTCCTCCTCCTAAATGGTATACTACAGAATTGCCAATATATTTAATCTGGTATCCCATGTTTTTTGCTCTCCAACATATATCGATTTCTTCTTGGTGAGCAAAGTAAGTTTCGTCAAACCCATGGAGTGCTTCAAAAACTGATTTTTTTATAAAGAAGCAAGCACCAGAGGCCCAAAAAATTTCTGAAACTCCTTCATATTGCTGGTTGTCTTTTTCAATGGTTTTGAAAATTCTTCCTCTACAATATGGATAAGCATATTTATCTATAAACCCTCCTGCTGCACCTGCATATTCAAAATAATCTTTGTTTTTATAATCTAATATTTTGGGTTGAATAATTGCGGTATTAGGGTTGTCCTTAAAACAGTCGATAATTGGATGAAGCCAATTCTCAGAAACTTCAACATCATTATTCAACAAACAAAATACATCAGCTTCAATCTTTTTTAAAGCATCATTATATCCTTTGGCATATCCTCCGTTAACTTTGTTTTCAATGATGCTTATTGTTGGAAAATTTTTAATAGTAAAATCTATAGAATCGTCTGTTGAAGCATTGTCAGCCAAATACACTGTTGCATTTTTTGAATGCGCAACTATTGATGGTAAAAATTCTTCCAATAGTTTTTTACCATTCCAGTTTAATATGACAACGGCTATATTCATAAGGTATAATCTGGAATGTCCTTTAAAAAATTATAACGCTCTGTTTCATAGTCCATAGCACAATAATAATGATTAATTCCATTGGTCACCATTAAGTAGGTAGCATTTAAAGTTAAATTATATCGAGCAATTTGATCAAAAGTTTCTTGGTTAATATTAATTTTTGGTGATTTGCACTCAACAATCAAATGAATACTTCCATCAGAATTATATATCACTATATCATAACGTTTTGATAAGCCATTTATCTTTAGCTCTTTCTCAACGTTTATAAGTGTTTTCGGATAGTTTTTTTGAACAACCAAATAGTTGATGCAATGTTGTCTTACCCATTCTTCAGGTTGTAAAACCACAAATTTTTTACGAATATCATCAAAGATAAAACGTTTATTTTCTCTATTTTTGAGACGAAACAAATATGTAGGAAAGTTAAGCTTTTGCACTGCACAAATTTGGTGATTTTTTTTCAATGGACGAAGTAAAACAGTTAGTTGCTGATATAAAAAACGGAAATCTTAAACCTATTTATTTTTTAATGGGTGAGGAGCCATACTATATTGATAAGATTTCAGATTTTATTGAAGATAACGTTCTTTCTGAAGAAGAAAAAGGCTTTAACCAAATGGTGCTTTATGGTCGAGATGTTACAATTGAAGATATTGTATCCAACGCTAAGCGATATCCAATGATGGCTGAACGTCAGGTTGTGATTGTAAAAGAAGCGCAAGATTTGTCGCGAACAATTGAAAAGTTAGTTGCATATGCAGAAAACCCTCAGCCTACGACTGTATTAGTAATTAATTTCAAGTATAAAAAAATTGATAAACGTAAAGCACTGTACAAATCTTTAAAAAAGGATTATGTCGTTTTTGAAAGTAAAAAGCTTTATGAAAATCAAGTCGCAGAATGGATTAGACGTACCTTATCACCAAAGGGCTACTCTATTTCACCTAAAGCTGCACAAATGTTGGTTGAGTTTTTAGGAACGGATTTAAGCAAGATTAACAATGAGTTGGAAAAACTTCAGTTAATTATAAAAAAAGAGACTCAAATTACACCTGAGCTTATTGAGGAAAACATAGGAATTTCAAAGGATTATAACAATTTTGAGTTACGAAAAGCAATAGGTGATAGGGATCACCTTAAGGCATATAAAATTGTAAATTATTTTGCGGATAATCCAAAGGACAACCCAATGGTTGTAACAGTTTCATTACTGTTTAGCTTTTTCTCACAATTACTGCATCTTCATGGTTTGCATGATAAATCACCTCGAGCGGTAGCTTCTTCACTTAAGGTAAATCCTTATTTTGTAAATGAGTATTTAACAGCAGCAAGAAACTATCCAATGAAAAAAGTAAGTAGCGTTATTTCTACTTTGCGTGAGTTTGATGTTAAAAGTAAAGGAGTTGGCGCTAATGCAATTCCACAAGGTGATTTGCTTAAAGAATTGATGGTAAAAATTCTAAATTAATACACCTTATTTCCTATCAATAGAATATTTGCCAGCTCCTGTGAACGCAATGGCTAAGAAACACACTGCATAAAACAATGCTTTTTCTTTGGTGCCTATTGGATCAGCTGCATGAACTACAAATGCTGCAACAAGCATTGTAATTAAGGCTGGAATTGCTGCTAATTTTGTTTTATAACCAATGATAATTAATATTGGAGCAACAAACTCACCGATTACAGTTAGTATTAATGAAATTGTTGGGCCCAATCCAATGGGATCTCCAAAATCTGTTGGATCTGTAAATAGTTTTAAAAATTTTCCGTAACCATGTGTTAGCATCAATGCAGATACACCAACGCGCAGTATTAATAATCCGAAGTCTTTACTAGTTTTAAACATAATTTGGGGTTTAAGTAGTGTTAAGTTTTGTAATGGTTTCTTATTATTTTCCTCACTTTAATTAATCTAACAATTCCTATAATTAAAATTATAGGCGAAATAATAATTAAGATGATTCCAAA
>CAZRDG010000117.1:4473-7146 GCA_964598775.1 uncultured Lacinutrix sp. | reverse complement strand
GATGATAATGACACTAATGACACAGTCATTACTAATAACATAAATTGCTTTAAAGTTCTCATTGTTGATTGTTTTAGAATTAATACATTCCAAAATTGCAACTTAATAAGACTCAAATCAATACGATGAATTGCGTATATTCTAGAATTTGATGTGAGGGAATTTTAAACTCAATTGAGCTTTTTGTTCTTCTAATTTTTGAAGAAACTGAATATGTGCTTCTGAATTTGGGTTGAAGGGTTTATGATGTAAGCCTTTTTGAATAAACTCAACAGCCTCCATAATTTCTGATGCTCCCTTTGAAATCCAAACACTTTTAAATTTTTCCCAAATATAATTGATTGCGGTTTGATTTGGGTGTATCATATCTTCAGCATAAAAGCGATAATCGCGTAGTTCGTCCATCATAATTTCATACGACGGAAAATAATGAAGATGATGCCTTGGTTCAACAACTTGATGAATTCCAGCTATTAAATGAGCTTTGCTTTGGGTGTTTTCAACAAAACCATCTTTTAAATGACGCACTGGAGATACTGTAAACAAAATAGATGCTTTCTTGTTAACGCTTCTGATAAGCTCCACAATTGACTGCAAAGATTCTGTGATTTCATTAACAGTCAGCAATTCTTTTAAGAATTTTTTCTGTGGTACTTTATGACAATTAGCTACTAAAGCGTCTGTATTAATATGTCTATAAACCCAAGCAGTTCCTAAGGTAATTATAATGTGCGATGAGTTGTTAAGCTGTTTAGCCGTTAAGTTGATCTGTTTGTTTAAATCAGCTATAAAGTCTTGATTTGAAGCTTGACTTAACTTAGAATGCGCATCAAAAGAATGCCATTGTTCGTTATGAAAAAAAATATCGCCTTCAGTATATTCTTTTTCATTAACAGCATTGGTGATTAGCTTTTCAATTGCAATTGGTTGAAATAAAATACCAAAAGGATTTTGAAGATTTTGAAACTTAAAATAGTCTAGTTTATGGCCAATATTCTCTACAAAGCACGAACCTAATAAAAAAATACTAGAATCATAATCTATTTGATTATGTTGCTGTGCTTGAAGCGTTATTGTAGTTTGTAGTTTCATAATAGTTCCGCATCAAGTGCGGAATGACAAATTACTGAATGTATTTTTTTGCTTCAGATAAGGCCTCATTAATCCCGTTTGGATTTTTCCCACCTGCCGTCGCAAAGAAAGGTTGTCCTCCACCACCACCTTGAATATGTTTGCCTAATTCACGAACTACTTGTCCAGCATTCAGGTTTCTCTCAGCAACCAATTCTTTTGAGATATAGCATGACAACAATGCTTTTCCATCATTCTCAGCTGCAAATAATAAAAATAAATTATCAAACTCACTACCTAATTCAAAGCACAAATCTTTCATTCCAGAAGCATCCAAATCTAGTTGCTTAGCTAAAAACTGTACGCCATTAATTTCGGTCAATTCATTCTTTAAATCTCCTTTGATATTTTTAGCTTTATCTTTTAGTAAGCTTTCAATTTGCTTTTTTAAATCGGCATTTTCTGCTTGTAGATTTTGTAACGCTTTTACTGGTTCTTTGGCATTGTTAAGCAGATCTTTCATTTCAAAATAAGCTCTGTTATTTTCAAAATAGAAATCCTTTACAGCATCATTAGTAATTGCTTCAATACGTCTTATTCCTGCAGCAACAGCACCTTCAGATACAATTTTAAAATGCCAAATATCTGCTGTATTTTTTACGTGAGTTCCGCCACATAATTCAATGGATTTACCAAAACGAACAGCTCTTACTGTGTCTCCATATTTTTCACCAAACAAAGCCATAGCACCTTCGGAAATGGCTTGCTCCATCGGTATGTTACGCTTTTCTTGTAATGGTAATCTTCCGTCAATTCTAGCATTGACAAAATTTTCGACGTCTCGTAACTCTTCAACAGTCAATTTAGAAAAATGTGAAAAATCAAAACGAAGATATTTTGAATGAACAGCACTTCCTTTTTGCTCTACATGCTCACCTAAGACCTCACGTAAGGCTTGATGTAATAAATGGGTTGCTGTATGGTTACATTCAGTTCTGTGACGTTGCTTTCCATCTACAACGGCTTTAAATGTTTCGTCTATATGCTTTGGTAAATTTTTGGCAAAATGAATAATCACATTATTCTCTTTCTTTGTGTCCAAAATATAAACCACATCACCATGAGTATCTTCTAGATAGCCTTTATCTCCAACTTGTCCACCACCTTCAGGATAAAAAGGTGTTAGATTAAACACAAGCTGATACATTTCTCCATCTTTCTTAGAGGTCACTTTTCTGTATCGAGTTATTTTAACATTAGCTTCTAAAGCATCGTAACCTATAAATTCTTGCTCTGCATCATCAACTAAAATCGTCCAATCATCAGTAGACATTTCACTTGCGGCACGAGATCTGTTTTTTTGCTTTTGCAACTCTCTGTTAAAACCTTCTTCATCTAACTTTAATCCTTTTTCAGAAAGAATTAATGCCGTTAAATCTATTGGAAAACCATAGGTGTCGTACAATTCAAAAGCTTTTTCACCAGAAACCATATCTCCTTTAGTTTCGGATACAATACCATTGAGCAACACCAAACCTTGGTCTAATGTTCTTAAAAAAGAAGCTTCTTCTTCTTTAATTACATTTTCAATAAGTTGTTTTT
>CAZRDG010000117.1:0-4373 GCA_964598775.1 uncultured Lacinutrix sp. | reverse complement strand
GTTCTTAAAAAAGAAGCTTCTTCTTCTTTAATTACATTTTCAATAAGTTGTTTTTGAGCTTTAATTTCAGGGAAAGCTGTTCCCATTTTTTTACTCAACACATCAACCAATCTATAAATGAAAGGTTCTTTTTTATCTAAAAATGTAAATCCGTAACGAATGGCACGACGTAAAATTCTTCTAATCACATAACCTGCTCCTGTGTTACTTGGCAACTGACCATCAGCAATTGAGAATGCGACAGCACGTACATGATCTGAAATAACTCTAACAGCCACATCTACCTCATTATCATTTCCGTATTTTTTATGAGTTATGGTTTCAATTTCACGAATGATTGGTGTAAACACATCTGTATCGTAATTAGACTGAACGCCTTGCAAAACCATACACAAACGCTCAAATCCCATTCCTGTATCTATGTGTTTATTTGGCAAAATTTCAAGAGAACCGTTAGCTTTTCGATTGTATTGCATAAAAACCAAGTTCCAAATTTCAACCACTTGAGGATGATCCATATTCACCAAAGATTTTCCATCTACTTTGGCTTTTTCTTCAGCTGAACGAATATCAACATGAATTTCACTACAAGGTCCGCAAGGTCCTTGATCACCCATTTCCCAGAAATTATCTTTTTTATTGCCTAATAGAATTCTATCTGCAGGAACAAACTGCTTCCAAAGGTCAAAAGCCTCTTGATCCATCTTTAAATTATCAGCATCTTCGCTACCTTCAAAAACAGTGATATACAGAATTTCTTTATCAATACCATAAACTTCTGTAAGCAATTCCCAAGCCCAAGCTATGGCTTCTTTTTTAAAATAATCACCGAAGCTCCAATTGCCTAACATTTCAAAAAGTGTATGATGATAGGTATCATAACCAACTTCTTCTAAGTCATTGTGTTTGCCAGAAACACGCAAACACTTTTGTGTATCAGCAATACGATTATTTTTTGGTTGCGCATTCCCTAAAAAATATTCTTTAAAAGGTGCCATCCCAGAGTTTACAAACATTAGTGTTGGATCGTCTTTTAAAACCATCGGTGCAGAAGGCACAATACTGTGATTTTTGGTTTTGAAAAAATTTAAGAAATTATCGCGTACGTCCTGAGATTTCATCTATGTGTGTTAAGCTTATTCTAATAAATTGTTTATAATGGCAAACAATTTTTATATTTGTGTTTCGTTCTATTTAATCCTGCAAAAATAGAATATTTTAAGATATGTCTAAAGTAAAATATTATTACGATTCTGAAACGCTTTCCTATAGAAAGATAGAGCGTAAAAAGCGAACAACTTTAAAGTACGCTGCTGTTTTTCTTTTAGCATCTGCTCTTTTTGGATTCATTTTTGTTTTTATAGCAAGTCAGTACTTTGAATCGCCTAAGGAAAAAGCACTAGTAAGAGAGCTCCAGAACATGCAATTGCAATATGAATTGCTTGACAAAAAAATGGATGAAGCCGAAGAAGTTTTGGCTAACGTAGCTGAAAGGGATAATGCGATTTACAGACTTTATTTTGGCGCCAATCCAATTCCAGATGAGCAGCGCAGAGCAGGTTTTGGAGGTATTAACCGTTACAAAGATCTTGAAGGTTACGACAATTCAAAACTCATTATAGAGACCAACAAACGTATAGATATCATTCAAAAACAGATTGTTGTACAATCTAAATCTTTAGATGAAATAAAGGTCTTGGCAGCAGAAAAAGAGAAATTTTTAGCAACTATACCAGCCATTCAACCTGTAAAGAATGAAGACCTAACTCGAATGGCTTCTGGTTATGGCTACAGAACTGATCCATTTACTAAAGTACGCAAGTTTCATTATGGTATGGACTTTACAGCACCACGAGGAACACCAATTTACGCAGCTGGAGATGGTGTAGTCGTACGTGCCGATGGTAGTGCAACAGGTTATGGAAAACATATTAGAATTGATCATGGATTTGGCTATGTAAGTCTTTATGCGCATCTTTATAAATACAATGTGAGATTAAACCAGAAAGTAAAACGAGGCGATCTTATTGGATTTGTTGGTAGTACAGGACGTTCTGAAGCACCTCATTTACACTATGAAATATTTAAGGACGATGTAAGAATCAATCCTATAAATTTCTATTATGGCAATTTATCACCAGCAGAATTTGCTGTGTTATTAGAAAAAGCATCATTAGAAAACCAATCACTAGATTAATGCATATAGACCTTCCAGAAAAACGTTATTATGGTATTGGAGAAGTGGCCAAAGCCTTTGGTGTTAACACGTCATTGATTCGTTTTTGGGAAAAAGAATTTGATGCATTAAAGCCTAAAAAAAATGCTAAAGGCAATAGAAAATTTACTCCTGAGGATATCAAAAACCTTAAATTTATTTACCACTTGGTCAAAGAGCGTGGTTTTACATTAGAAGGCGCAAAAATTCACTTGAAAGAAGAAAAGAAAGAGACGTTAAATAACTTTGAAATTATCAGCAAATTAGAAGACATTAAAAGTCAGTTGGTTAAAATAAAAAATCAATTGTAATTATTTTAATGCATAAAGAACATTCCTCCATTTTTATCAACTTCGCCTTTGCTTCCTAAGCTATTAAATTTCCAGCTAAAACTCACCATAAAATATTGTTGTAATACTGTACTCTGAGAATCTTGAATAAAGTTTTCGGTGGCAGTACGTCTCGCATTCGTATTCTGATTTAATAAATCGTAAGCTTTCAGTGTTAAGGTCGCATTATCTTTTAACATACTATAAGCTAAGGTTGAGTTCCAGAACCAAGCACTTTTTTGAAATCCTGGTGCTATGTTTGAGTTATAATTAAAGCTAATGTCATTACGCCATTCAAACTTTTTAGGTAGAAAGGTAACTGTATTGATTCCTAATGAATGGTTAACAAATTTTTGATCTTCAAAATTATCAATATCAAATCTGGTGGTGTTAAATGACACTCTGTAATTTGGTCTAAGTTCTAACACATCTTTCCAAGTAAAGGTTATTTCTGCATTTGGAGAATATGATGTGTTTTTTGAAGCATATTGAACATCATTATTAAAATTGACATTTCTGTTAAAGTTGGATGACATTCCAATACGATACTTAAAGGTTTTAAGAGAATCTACTTTTATCGATTTGCTAAAGGTTGCACTTGCATAGGCACTGTGGTTGCCATCAACATTTGTGTACGTTGTATTTCTAACAAAGTTTTCATCAATAACAGATTTAGAGACTACTGCATTGCTTGTTAAGTTTCCACCTAAATGAGCATAAAACCCTGTTCCTTTTTGAAAATCAAACGCATTAAATCCTGCATATAGGTTGTGATTGTTGGATGGTTCTAAGTCGGGATTACCTGTTACAATATTTAACGGATTTGACACATCTTGAAAAGGAGATAACTGTCGTACACTTGGTGTTTGATTTGTTAATCTATAACCAGAGTAAATTGATGATTTTGGACTGAATCTAAAATTAAAATTACTTCGGAGCTCAACCGCCTCAAAGTTTCGTTTTAAACTTAATAACGGTCTTAATTCATCATCATTTTCCAAAGTTCTGAACACATAGCCACTTTCTAAACTAAAGGACCATTTTTCTTTACGCAAAGCCAGTCTAACACTTGGAGTGCTCCGTTTATTGGTGTTCTCAAAATTTGTACTTAGTTCTGTATTAAAACTAGTGTAGTCTTGTGTTGCATCATCAAAATCAAAAGTACTTCGTCTATTATCTTGTTTGTCTGAACGATAATCAAATTTAAAATCAAGAAATAATTCTTTTGCTTTTAAGGGTAAACGATAAGTTGTACTTACATTAAACGTCGTCGATTTATTTTCGCCATCTGTAAATTGATCTCTTATAATAGATTCTGGTGTATCGCCATACACATTAGCCTCAGAAACAACGGAATCATCTGATGTGGTTTCATCAAACTCGTTATCAATACTCAGTCTTAAAAAAGCTCCGTTACTACCAAACTTTTTAGTCGCATCGATCTCGTTACTAAAATTAGATCCAACGGTTTCTACAAATGATGATACGTCAGAATCGTTTGTTAATAACGCTGATTCATCTCTAGTTTCTTCAAAGCTTGAAAAGGTATTTCTACTCATAGATTTCCTAAAAGATGGCTCAATATCAATTCGAAGAGTAGAATCAACTTCAATTTCAAACTCTAAATTGGCACTATGGTTATCTGATTCATTGTAGGTTTTTGAGTCAGATTCTGAAAAGAAACGAGCATCAGGCAAAATGTTTTCACGTTCAGTTGATGTTTCATTTTCAGAATTACTACCGGAGTAAAAATAATCGGCAGAAATATCAACCTTCTTACCTATTTTATCAGCATAATTTGCTCCAACATTTCGTGAAGTTGTAACCCC
>CAZRDG010000116.1:0-7181 GCA_964598775.1 uncultured Lacinutrix sp. | reverse complement strand
TTTTTTTAATGTTTCATTATCTTTTGTCTTGAAACAAAAGAAACAAAAATTCAAGTTAGGTATTCTCAATATTGATACTCAATCAATATTTCAAATAGTATATAATTTTGGAAACAATTTACGGCTCATTCGCTATATTTTAGACCATTTGCTGTTAAGAAAATGTACAGTGTACATTTTTAGGCAAATACGATTTGAAACGAGCTTTTAGTAAAGTGTTGTATCCAAATACAATCATCCACTGGATCATTGCATTTGTATAGCCTAAAATATGCACGCTTATTTCAACTATTGTTTTACCAAAATTTTATGAGGCCAAGTTTAATATCAAGATTCTATTTCACTAATTGATATTCAAAGAACTTAAACTATGGCTTAATTCTATTTTTTTGACGAAATCCTATTAATTTATCTTTTACAATAGGAATTCTAATCAAGAATCCTACGCCTAAAATTATAGCATAGATTAGCCAAGTCTTTTCTAAAAGGACTACATGTAATAAACTTAAAAAGATAGCTATATAAGAGAAACTTTGTAATTTTTTCCATTTAGTTTTTAGTCGTTTCATAGACTTTCTATTAGATGTGAAAAATAATGGGATTAAGATTAAAACAGCAATAAAACCTGCTATATAGTTGAATTGTCCAAAGGTTTCTAAAAAGCCTTCCGCAATAATAAAAATTATAAAATGAAGCAAGCTCCAAACTGCAGTAGCAATGCCCATAGCTTGACGTACAAATAAATTATGGACTCCAAAAAGGATAAAGAATGGTGTGCATGTTAATACTGCAGTCATCCAACGAATAGCAAATTCACCTGAGATATGATAGAGCATTCCAATTGCGTTTTCACCTGCTTTGCTTGCTATGCCTTCTGTAACGGCAGTATTTAGAATGCTTGAAAGCGGAATAAAAGGTAATAGTGCCAATAAAGCAACAATCATCCATCCGTAATTTTTTTTAATAAAATGCATATTAGTTATTTGCGACTGTAATTAATACCACTTTACCTTGAAACATAGACTCTAACGTATAATTAGAGTTTTTTGCTACAGCTTTTAAAAAGACTTTTGTATCACTCATATCTGCATTATCTACATATATTATAGTGTTTGTATTAAAGTTAGGTTCTAACATTTGGAATAATGGTAAGTATAAATCTTTCCAACCATCGAGTAATAACAAATCTATAGGCTCATTATAACCATGCAACGTTTCTATTGCATCTCCTACTCTAACTTCAATACGTTCATTTACACCTGCTTTTTTAAAGTTCTCAATAGCTTTAAGCGCTTTTGATTCAATTAATTCTGTAGTAACAATTTTACCTCCAGTTTCTAATGCGCCTTCTGCCAGATATAGTGTAGAAATCCCAAAAGAAGTTCCGAATTCTACTATGTTTTTGATATTGTTTTTAACAATAAGATGTTTTAAATTATCACCTTGTTCTTTAGAGATAGAAAGATAAACGTCTTTAAAATCTGAGGGTTGTAATGGTCTAAAGATACCTTTTGCCATACCTTTTGCCATTTTTAGGTAATCGTTTTTAGAATCGTTAAATAATTCGTTTAATATGTTTTTTATGTGAGTTTCTTTTTCTGTAATCATAATTTTTGAATTAAAGTTATTATGCAATACTGTCTCTATTCTTAATAGTTCTGATTTTTTTAAGAATTTTCCTTTCTTATTTTCCAAAGCTTTTTTGTTCCTATGGCTAAAGGGATAAGTGTTAATGGAATAAAACTAATAGCTGACCAAATTTCACCTCCTAAAAAATTACTAATCATATCTCCAAAGTCTACAATAAATCTAATCAGGTATGCACAAAATAAAATTTTAACATCTCTTTTTATTAAACCAAGAAGAAGTATCACTAGAATCCCAACATTTCTTACACCAGCTAAAAAGCTTGGGTCGTTAGCAGTAAAAGGATTAGAGTTTATAAAAAACATGATGCCAAAACCTACTACCAATAGTATTTGGAAAATGCCATAATAGATTATCCATTTAGGGATTTTTACTGTGTTCATAATTTTAATTGTTTTAAAAAAGAGATGTCAATACAATTGACATCTCTTTTTGGTATTAATCAATTTCAATATCTAATTAAAACTTTCCGTTATCGTTTTTCCATTCAGATTTTGCTGGAATTGGTGCAATAACATCCCAATGCTCTACTATTTGTCCGTTTTCTAGTCTAAACAAATCGTAAAAAGCAGTAAGTTCTCCTTTACCAAACTTCCCTTCGCTCATAGTAAGTACAAAGTTTCCTTGTCCTAATACCTTATGAAGTTTAGTGTACTCCATAACTAAGTTGTTTTCAGCAAAGTATTTCATTGCTGCTCCAAAACCATCTAAACCATCTGCAACTGCAGGATTGTGTTGAATGTATTTAGTTGGGTTGATATAGGTCGTTAATTTATCCATTTCATGACCTAACAATACGTTTTCAATAAAGTCTCTTGCAATCTTTTTATTGGCTTCCGTTTTATCTAAATCTTTAAGTTCAGTAGCTCCATCAAACTGCGTTCTACCACTTGGATTAGGTTTTTGTACTTCTAATAGATTATCCCAATGCTCAACAATTAATCCATCTTCAAAACGGAATACATCAAAACCAGCTTTTGGACCAAAAAAGTCATATTCAGTATGCGTAAATACGTAATCTCCGTCTTCAAATGCACGAATTACATTGGCTTTAAAACCACCTTCTGGTGCATGTTGCATAACAGCTCCAAAACCTGCTAAACCATCAGCAACTCCTAAATTATGCTGAATGTATTTTTCTGGATTGATATAAGAAATTGGTGTTTGGTCGCCAGTATTAAAACTATTTAATAAAGCAACTACTTTGTCTTTTTTTGATAATTCCATTTTATTATTATTTAATGAATTAAGTGTTTGAGAGCGTGTCATCGCCATAGAGGATTGGTTCATCATGCCCATAAACTCTTTAGAAGTCTCATCATTCATAAATGGTTGTAAATACGCATTTGAGTTTTCTTTAGTATCCCAATAGATAACTACAACTTGTCTTCCAGATTCGTCAACACCAGTAATACGTTGTTCAAATCCTTTTTGTTTCGCTGTTTTTTCAGCAACTTTATTATTTGTTGCATCAAAATCAGCTATTGCTGCACCATCAACAAGATTAAAGGACATCATTTCTATAAACTGACTGTAATCGGCTTTAAAATCTGCATTAATTGTATAGCGATTCATTTTCATAGAAGAACCTTCAATCATACCTGCATAATCAGCAACTGAAGCATCTCCCATAAATTTTTTCATGGATGCTTCTGCATCTGCAAGTGTTTTCCAATACACTATAATAGTGTACTCTCCGTTTTCGTTAATTCCGCTTTCACGTCTAATAAACCCAGGCTGCTTACTGGTAAAATTATCTTCAACTTGTGCGTCTAGTTGATTAAATGTTTGGCTGTTTGCTGTCGTCTTAATTGAAAATGTAGTGACTTCTAATACAGAAGGCTCGATACTCTTTTCTTCGTTTTTACAACTTGTTGCTAAAACTACTGTCATTGCAATTAATATTAATTTTTGTTTCATAGTTGGTTATATTTATATGTTATTTTTAATTTAATGTGATTGTGAAACTTTGATCAGGATTGAAGTCATAGCCTTCTCCAATTTCTACAACTAATATATTAGCAGAATCAATTCTAAGATTTACAGATGGATTGCTTGATGTAAAACTACTAACATCTTGTACTTCATCAAAAGTTAAATAATACCTATCAAAAGTAGCTGGCTCTAAAACTCTAAATAAATCTCCGTATGTTGGGTCATTAGCTTCTGCAACCACATCAAAAGTAATTGTGTTTTCATTTATATCAATATCATATAAGTTTAATAAATAGGCAGAAAATTCTACAGCAGATCCAACATTTGCTGTTGCAGCTAATGCTCCTGAAGGCATCATAAATAAATCTTCGACAGGTAGTTCAGCATCCATAGTAAATGCAGTCGACTGAAATGTATTAGTTACAGTAACACTAGAGCCAAGTGTTATTGGTGATGTATTTCTGTGATTATTATCATCATCTCTATCACATGAAGTAAGCGTAAATGCAGAAAATAATAAAGTGATTAATAAATAATTTAATTTTAAATGTTTCATATATATTTTTATAGTTTAAATTAATGATGGTACAAAGCTATAGCGATGCTATGTAGTATTGATTATAAAAGTTGATGGAATAATAGTAAAAGTGTAACCAAAGCTAAAAAATAGCTTTAAATTGATATAAAATGAGAATAGCCGAATTTTTCAATTCAGCTATTCTATATCGTTTAAATCAAAAATTACTATAAACCAACCAAATATATATTTGATCTAAATACCTATAAATCAAAGTGTTACTCTATATGCATTTTTTTTAATTGCTCTTCATTTAGAACTGTTTTTAGCTCATTCTTCCATTCTTGAGCCTTTTTCTTGAACTGCTCCTTACGTTCTTTACGAGACGTTTCATTTTTATTGTTTTTTAAATTTTGACGTACCTCAACCTTTTTTAAGTTTATAGCGTAAACCTTTTCTTTTTGTTCTTGGCTTAAATCTAATTTTTTAGCCATTCTCTCTGTAATGTGTTGCACTTTATCTTCTTGAGTTTTCTGTGCCCAAAGCAATGACTTACCTCCAAAAAGTGTTGCCAATACAACTAATGTTGCAATAATTATTTTTTTTCGTTTCATCTTTTTATTTTTTAAATTTTATTGTGATAACTACTTTAGTTATGTTATACCACAAAGATATAGTCATACTACAGCGTAATGATTATACAAGTAAATCAAAAAACAGTAAAAGTGTAACCAGTGATTAAAACTGATCTCTAAATTGAAGTGGTGTTTTTTTGGTGTTTTTTTTGAAGAATTTAGTCATATTAGCAGGCTCTTCAAATCCGGTATTGTAACTAATCTCTTTTATAGACAAAGACGTGGATACTAAATAGCGCTTAATTTCAACAGTCACAAAATCATCGATAAATGCTTTAACTGTTTTACCAGTCAACTTTTTTACAATATCATTAAGTAATTTATAAGAAATAAATAATTTCGAAGCATAGGTTCTTGAGCTTCTTGTATCAACATACTCGTTTTGTAACATATTCTTAAAAGCACTAAAGGTTTCTATCCATTGTGTTTTTATATCACTTACTGACTTGTTTTCTTTTGCTCTCTCTGCCTTTAATAATAATACCTGAAGCAAAGCTCGTAACATATCACCTTTGAGAAAACTATTAGGGAAGTTGTATTCATAATAAAGTTTACGTGCAACACGAACGAAGTCATCTTCACCAATATCTTCTTGATGAATTACTGGTGATTCTAAATGGTAATTATATAACCGATTTAAATTGACGTTTTTGGATAGGAAATAATTTTGTTCAAAGAATTGACCGTTAAGAATGATGCAGAAGCCTTCCGCATATTGCATATTTTGTGTAAAATGATGCACTTGATTC
This sequence comes from uncultured Lacinutrix sp., assembly GCA_964598775.1. Classification (GTDB taxonomy): domain Bacteria; phylum Bacteroidota; class Bacteroidia; order Flavobacteriales; family Flavobacteriaceae; genus CAJQLB01. The sequence goes on along the minus strand of CAZRDG010000116.1, from coordinate 1,698 downwards.
TTTGCAATAAACAAAATACTGCCTTCTTTTAAATCATAAAACTGAAAATCGACATAATGAGAATACGAACCTTTTGTTACAACAACAATAAAGTAAAACTGAATTTTATGTGCGCTAAATGGATTGTGATCTTCAATCTTTGTAAGTTTTTCATACGTTTCAGATAAAGTCATCACTTCTATATCTAATTCAATTCTTGATTTGAATGTTATTTTTGGTAAAGATTTTGTCATGCAGTAAATGTATGAAATTTATAATATTAACCATTCCACACACATTCCACTACTCTCCTATCGTCGTTTCGTAAAAAGAGTGTTCCATTAACATTGCAGAAGAAACTTTTGAGAATAAATTTTTTAAGAAACTGTAGTATGCCAATGCGCCGGCTGGCTCATTCGCTAAATTAGTCCACTGGACTAATTCTTAACGCTCTGCCCTGCTTTTAGCCAAAGCAAAGTTACATAACGCAGAACATTATAGTACAAATGTTATCATTGGTGTTTTATGAGAAGAGTCCATTTGATAGCTATAATGTAGTATTATGAAAACTCTATAGCTTTCTTAAAGTTTACCAAAAAAGAAAAAACCCTAGGCAGCATGAATTGTTACTTAGGGTCTGTTTGAATTTAATTTTTTAAAAAGAGATTAAAGGATAATGATTAAAAGCAAAATGATAATGATGGCACCTGATGAAATGTAAATGCCATTTCCAGAAGCTCTTACTGCCGATTTGATTTCACGAACCTCTACTCGAAGTGCTTTTCGTTCTAATCGTGTTAATTCTGATTTATCCATGGCTTTAATTTCATCCAAGCGGTTAAGCAAGGGTACAATTTCTGCTGGAATTTCAGTTTTCGTTGGTTTTACTGGCTTATCTGAAGCATTGGCAACTGAGAACGAGCCAAGCGTAACCAGAAGCATCAAGACATAAAGTTTTGTTTTTTTCATGAGATTTTCGTTTTAAAAGAATCTTCTGAATTTACAGATTTTTAATGTGATAGCCTATTCTATGGCATATAAAAAAAGCCATCTTTTACAGATGGCTTTGTTTTACTCGATACTTTTGGTGATTAAGCCAAACGCACTTTTACTGCGCTTAAGCCTCTATCGCCTTTTTCAACGTCAAATGTCACGTCGTCATCTTCTCTTATATCATCAATAAGATTTGTTGAATGTACAAAAACTTCCTCGTTGGTGTCTTTTACTGTAATAAAACCAAATCCTTTGGCATTATTGAAAAACTTTACTTTACCTTCTTTCATGTTGTTTACTTTGTTTGTATTTAATAATTTATGTATAAATGTTTTAATCATTTGTTCTCTGTTTTAATTTAGAGCGCTTGGTATTATACCAAGCTTAACTCTTGCTTCTGACCTAAATGGCGAAGCATTTTGGTATGGTCTTTAATGGCTTGATAAAACGATGGTTTTACGTGATACGGCATGCCATACTCTTTTGCTGTTGTTTTTACTATATCTGTAAGCTCCTTATAATGCACGTGGCAGACATCTGGTAGTACATGATGTTCTACTTGATAGTTGAGTCCGCCAATACACCAAAATAAGACTTTGCTGTTTGGTGAAAAATTAGTTGTGGTTGCAAATTGGTGTCCATACCAATTATCATCTATTTGATTATCTTGGTCTGGTAAAGGAAATTCATTGTCAGGCATAATGTGTGCGATTTGAAAAACAATAC
>CAZRDG010000115.1:0-7202 GCA_964598775.1 uncultured Lacinutrix sp. | reverse complement strand
GCTGCAATTTGCCCTTGATATTTAACAATCTTAAAACCTTCTTCATAACTATTATTATTTGAGCTAGTTATTAAACTAGCAAGTTTTTGCTTAACATCTACATTGTCAGTAATAGCATTAAGTTTAATGCAGCCATCCTTTAAGGGGTTTGTATTAACAGCCACCTCATCATTTTCTATTTCGTCGGCTAGTACACAGTCACAATTTTCATCTATAGTGAATGGGATGTCACAGTTAATATTTGGGTCTACTGTGCAACTTTGTGTACCACCACCACTTGCACCTCCACTTCCATCACAAGGATGTCTTAATGCTTCATTAAGATTATTTCTATTACCAGTATTGCAAAACATACTTATATCCCATCCAGAACCTCCTCCTGCTGTAGTACCACAATCCATTGAAGTCCCTGTTCCAGCTGGAGGATGTGGAATATTTGTATTTGGCCCACCACACTCATACCAATCTATAGTAATTGTACAGTCATTACCTCCTCCACCTCCTGATCCATCGTCGTCAGTTATGTCAGTGCCACCATCAGAATCATCATAACATGAATGTCTTTCACTGGCTATAGAGCTTCCATTATGCATAGTTACATTTGCTACATAAATACCTTGGTCACTATAATAATAAATATGTCCTGTAAAATCTCCCAAATTATTAGTTATAGAGTGTGTACTTAACCAAATTTCATCTGGCACATATTTTACAATATATAAATAAAAGGTGTCTTTGTATTCTTTAACAACTAAGTTCAAAAAATACTTACCATCTATATCACTCTGTTTAATGAGCCTAAATGTATAGTTGGATTTTTGGTAAGCGTTAGTTACTTGCGTGATTTCATCTGTTATAAGTTCTGTCATAACCAAGTTGTCCTCATGACTTCTATTCATGCCTTCTTCAGTAGCACTATCATCCAACAAAAACTTGTAATCTGAACTTTTGGACGCAATAAAGTTCATCACTTCAGGAATATCACTAGCTGATACAGTTTTAATACTGGAGCTTTTATTTTCGTTGTTTACTTCTAATTCGTCGAGAGTAAGCTGCTCCTTTTGACAGGTAAAAAAGGTACTTGTAATTACAAGAAAAAGTAAAAAGAAAAGACTTAACTTAAGTTTGGCGTTTGGCGTTTGATTTGTCATTATGATAAAATTTCAAAACTAAAAGAGATTCAAAATCTAAGGTTAAAATTAAAACCAAACAATACGTAGTTCTACGTAATTTTAATACCCAACCTTAGCTCTCACTCTTTTCAAAACCTCATTAGCAACCACTTTCGCTTTTTCAGCACCAACAGCTAGAGCCTTGTCAATCTCATTAAGGTTGTTCATATAGTAATTGTATTGTTCTCTTTCGGCTAAGAATTTATCAACGAGCAATTCGTATAAAGCTTGCTTCGCATGACCATAACCATAACCACCTTGTTCGTAATTGGTTTTCATCTCTGCAATTTGGTTTTTATTGGCCACCAAAGCATAAATAGCAAAGCAATTACAGGTTTTCCAATCTTTAGGTTCTTCTAAAGGTGTACTGTCTGTAGCAATGCTCATAATTTGCTTGCGTAATTGCTTATCAGGTAAAAATAAATTGATAATGTTATTTTGGCTTTTACTCATTTTTCCACCATCAGTTCCAGGCACATACATGGTTTCTTTTTGTATATCTGCTTCAGGCAACACAAAAGTGTCACCAACTTTAGCATGAAAACGAGAGGCAACGTCGCGCGTCATTTCAATATGTTGTAATTGATCTTTTCCAACAGGAATAATATTGGCATCATATAATAAAATATCAGCAGCCATAAGCATTGGATAGGTAAATAAACCAGCGTTTACATCTTCCAACCTATCTGCTTTGTCTTTAAAGCTATGTGCTAAGGTTAACCGTTGATACGGAAAGAAACAACTTAAATACCAAGATAATTCGGTTACTTGTGGTACATCACTCTGACGATAAAAAACAGTCTTCTCAATATTTAAACCGCAAGCCAACCAGGCAGCAGCTGTAGAGTAGGTGTTATGCTTTAATAATTCTGCATCTTTTATTTGAGTTAAAGAGTGCATATCTGCAATAAATAGAAACGACTCATTACTTGGATCGTTGCTCATTTTAATTGCTGGAATAATTGCGCCTAAAAGATTTCCTAAATGCGGAGTTCCTGTACTTTGAACTCCAGTTAGTATTCTTGCCATCTTGGTAAATTATCAATATTGAAGCAAAGGTAATTTTTTTGGTAGAATAGCTCAATTATTTTATTAGTTTTGACACCAATGAAGCCCATAATGGGCATTTATAAGTCTTTGGCTAATATGATACATGTAAAAGGTCTTAAAAATCAAAGGTGATAGTGTAAATTAATATAAATGATTTTTCTAAAATATCCTTTCTGGATTTTATATCGTATTTGGTTTTATGTGCTGGTCGCATTGCCTATTATTATTTTATTTCCAATTCTTATTATCTCTATTGCCAAAGAAAGCTGGTATCCATTTTTTTTTAAGTTGGCTCGTATTTGGTCAAAATGTATTTTGATTGGAATGGGTTTTGGTTGGAAAATTAACAAACTTCAAACGCCTGAAAAGGGCAAAAGCTACATGTTTATAGCCAACCATACGTCCATGATAGATATCATGCTAATGTTGGTTACAGTCAAAGATAATCCGTTTGTTTTTGTTGGGAAGAAGGAATTGGCTAAAATCCCATTGTTTGGGTTTTTCTATAAGAGAACCTGTATTTTGGTTGATAGAAATAGCGCTAAGAGCAGACAAGCGGTATTTTTAAGAGCACAACGTCGTTTAAAATCGGGTTTAAGTATTTGTATTTTCCCTGAAGGGTTGGTTCCTGAGGAATATGTTAAACTAGCCGAATTTAAAGATGGTGCTTTCAGGTTGGCAATCAATCATAAAATTCCAATCGTTCCAATTACGTTTTTTGATAATAAGAAACGGTTTTCATATACCTTTTTTAGTGGTGGACCAGGATTACTTCGCGTAAAAATGCATGAGTTTTTACCAACAGACCATTTAAAGATAGAAAACACAAAGCAGTTGAATGCTAAAGCATTTGAAATTATCTCAGAGTCTTTAAAGGCTTAAAAATGAAAGCTGCTCAAGGCACTGAGCAGCTTTCCGTCATTATTGCCTTAAAGATTTGGGGCAACAATAACCAATCTAACCAACTAAAAAATCTTTAAAATTTAAAACTGAAACCAGAATAAATACCAATAAAGTAAGGCTTAAAGTCGCCAGAGGTATTACTAAATGTATTTAATTGATACTTAAACGTCGGTTCAAGATTTAATTTAAATTTTTCTGATAACTTGAAGTCCAAACCAACTCCAAGGTTAGCACTAAAACTCGTTTTATTGATATTTGTTGCCTCACCTATTAAAGTTGTTTCACCATTTAATGTTGAAAAGACTTCATTTTCGTTTAAAAATAATGCACTAAAACCACCAAGAACGCGCAATCCAAGTCTTTGTTCTGACAGCTCATATTCCAACTCTAAAGGAACTTCAATGAATCCTAATTTCTGATCAATACTTCCTATAACCTGATTTGAAAGAACAGATGGTATTTGGGCATAAGCAAAACCTTCAGCGCTAATGAAAGAAACAGCATCAACATCTTCCTTCATCTTAACATTTCTCAATTCAAACCTATTGTCTATTGGTGTTGCAGTTACATTTCTAAGTGTGAAGACATCATCAGTACTATACCCTAAAGTCACCTTATTTATGCCTGCACGCACACTTAATTTATCATTTAAGGCATAACTACCACGAACACCATAGCTCATATTAACATCACCAGTTTTTGAGTTTTCATTAAACTGCTCATGCAATGACGAACCAGCACCTAAGGTATTAAAATACACAGGAGCTATGCTAGGTGACACTTTCCAGCGATCTTCAATTTTTTTCTTTTTCTTTTTCTCATCATTTGCATCATCTTGAAGCGTATTTTCAGCCAACGCTTCTTCTATTGATACTTTTTCTTCTTCTTTTGCAATTTCCCCCTTTTCTTCTGTTTCACTAATGGAAACATTATTATTTTCAGTTGATGATGCATTTGTTACTGCATTTTCTGTATTGTTGTTTTTATTTAAACGCTCATCGATAGCTTGTTTATTAATAGAAACACCTTCAGACTCCTTGTTGACATTTTCATCTTTTTTATCAATCTTATTAGATTGAGCCAATGCGTTATCTCCTTTTGTTGCGTCAAGAACCTCGTCTACTTTGTTCTTATTAAGATCTTGAGATGTCTGGGAAGATTTCTTATTCAAATTAGTTACAACAACTGCATCAGATGCTTTGTTATTAGGTGTTGATAGCTTATCACTTTCCAATTTTTCAGAGGATGCGTCGGATTGGATATCGTCATTAGCATTTTCTGAAGCTAACTTATCTTGACTAAGCGTGTTGTTATTATCAATAACATCATTCTTTTTATTATGATCAGGGTTCAATTCATTTGAATCTGCATCGGAGTTAGTATTAGTGTCAACAATAGTGTCTTGATCTGGAGTTGTGTCAGATGTATTGAACACATTACTTCCAACTGTAAACAGCAATAATAATACAGCAGCAATGGCAGAAAGTTTTAACCATAAAGGAATAACCTTTCTATCTTTTTCTTCTGCTTGTAATTCAGCACTAATATTTTCCCATACAGCATGACTTGGAGTAGCTTCAAAATCTTTGAGCTTTTCCTGAAATAATCTATCTATATGTTTTTTATCATTCATCACGATAATTGCGAATTTAAGCTCGCTTTATAAGTTATTATTTTTTCTTTTAAAATCATCCTTGCTCTTGCAAGGTTAGATTTTGTGGTTCCGGTTGTTATGTCTAGCATTTGAGCTATTTCTTTATGTGAATAACCATCCAATGCATATAAGTTAAACACCATTCTATACCTATCAGGCAACTCTTGAATAGTACTTAACAAAAAGTCGATGCTTACATCTTCATTTTCAACTTCAATACTAACATCTTCTATTTTTTCTTCACTTACTATATTAAAAACACCTTTACTTCTGTAACGTTGAAGCGCGGTATTTATAGTAATCCGTTTTAACCAACCTTCGAAAGAACCTTTATTATCATATTGCGATATTTTATTAAAAATAGTCACAAAAGAATCTTGCAGATTATCTTCAGCTTCTGCTCGATTTCTACAATACTTTAAGCAAATTGCAAACAATTTACTCGAAAAGAGTTTGTATAGTTCACTTTGTGCTTTAGTATCATTTTTTTTACAATTTTGTATGAGTTGATCTAAACTCAATATTCTAATTGGTTTTAATTAATACAAATTAGTTAACAGGTATTTCTGCTACTAAATAAATGTCTTCTCCATCTTCATTTTGTCCTTGCCAAAATTGAAACACATATACTCCATAGTCTTTTGTGCATTGAAATGTAAATGTTCGCCATTCTAACTCATTTTCTAATGGCTCACAAATAATATTATCAGTTTCTTCTAGTACTGTATTAATTACCGCAACAGTTCTATAATCACCTTCAGCTAAATAATATAATTCATTAAATGAATGGCAACTTGAAGGCCTATAATAACTATACTCGATAGTGTAATAATTTCCTTCTGAAAACGAATCAGGCATTATAACTTCTTCTATTGGTAGTAATTCAAAATAAAAATCTTGTCCAATAGGAGAATCGTCTAAACTGCATGATGAAAACACCATGGCAAACAGTCCAATAAACAGCAGTTTTTTCATAATACTTTCAGTTTTAAATGTAACCTTGGGTATTAGGTAGATGCACAAACGCTTTAAAGGTTGCGTTTAAATATAAAAAAATCCCAATAATATTGGGATTTTGAATCTATTTATTCGATGAAATGACGGCTTTGATTTTTTCTTCTAACTCATCCATGAGCTCAGGATTGTCTTTGATAATGATTTTTACAGCATCCCTACCTTGACCAAGCTTTGTATCTTCGTAGCTAAACCAAGAACCACTTTTCTTAATGATTTCGTTTTCTACAGCAATGTCAAGGATTTCTCCAACCTTTGAAACACCTTCACCATACATAATGTCAAATTCAGCAGTTTTAAAAGGTGGAGCAACTTTATTCTTAACAACTTTTACTCTTGTTTTGTTTCCTTGCACTTCTCCATCACTACTCTTTATTTGAGTTGATCGACGAATGTCTAATCTCACAGAGGCATAAAATTTTAAGGCATTTCCACCAGTTGTGGTTTCAGGATTACCAAACATAACTCCAATTTTTTCTCTTAATTGGTTAATAAAAATCACAGTACAATGTGTTTTACTTATTGAAGCTGTGAGTTTACGCAAAGCTTGAGACATTAATCGCGCATGAAGCCCCATTTTTGAATCACCCATTTCACCTTCAATTTCACTTTTTGGAGTTAAGGCAGCAACAGAATCAATCACTACGATGTCAATCGCACCAGATCGAATTAAATTATCTGTAATTTCAAGAGCTTGTTCACCATTATCAGGTTGAGAAATAATTAAATTATCTATATCTACACCAAGTTTTTCAGCATAAAATCTATCAAAGGCATGTTCAGCATCAATAAATGCTGCAATTCCTCCAGCTTTTTGAGCTTCAGCAATGGCATGAAGTGTTAAGGTTGTTTTACCGGAAGATTCTGGACCATAAATTTCTATTACACGACCTCTTGGATAACCTCCAACGCCTAAGGCAATATCTAAGCCTAATGATCCTGAAGGAATACTGTCCACGTCAACCACAGCTTGGTCGCTCATTTTCATTACAGTTCCTTTTCCGTAGGCTTTGTCTAATTTATCTAGTGTTAGTTTTAATGCTTTTAATTTTGCTTCTTTTTCGTTACTCATTGCTTCTAAATTTCGTTTCTAATTCTTGCTAAAATAATACATCTTTAAGCATCTAGCAATTTTATAACGCAACCTTTTTGAACAATTTGCATCTACTAATTAGTACTGGGAAAATTTATGCTATGAAAAGCGCTTTTAAGTCTTAGCTATAAGATTTTGAGTGAAATTTTATCACACATTTAGATAAAATAAATAAATTCCAATATTAAATTTAAGAAACACTTTAAATTAAATTTAAGGTGTTTTTTTATGCTTTGGTTTAAAAGTTTACCTTTGCAAAAAATATTCTTTAACCTTAAATATTAGTATAGCATGCAACTGTACAATACATTAAGTG
>CAZRDG010000114.1:0-7227 GCA_964598775.1 uncultured Lacinutrix sp. | reverse complement strand
ATCTGTTGCCATTCCTGGGTACACATAACTCAATTCTTTCATTTGCTTAGCGACCGCATCTGTAATACGTTGGTTACCATGTCCTATATTGACATTCATGAGTTGTGATGAAAAATCTAGATATTTTTTTCCATCTCGATCATATATATACGCCCCTTTTGCATGTGAAGCATTAATTGGTTTTAAACCACCTTGTTTTGCCCAAGAGAATAAGGTGTAATCGAGATTGTCTTTTATAATTTGTTCGTTGTTCATTAAGTTTAATAATTGAGTTAAAGATTGTGAGATTACGTCCTGAGCAGGTATGACAATTAACTCATCCAATTGGTTTGTGCTTCAGGATTCCACTTGGTTGTAGTTTTTTTATTTTGAGTCCAGAATTCGATAGAGCTTCGTCCTGTTATATCACCAACTCCAAATTTAGATTCATTCCATCCTCCAAAAGAGAAAGGCTCACGAGGAACAGGCACTCCAATATTAACGCCAATCATTCCAGCACTTGCACGTTCCATTACTTGCTTTGCCAATCCACCACTCTGTGTAAACACTGCGGCTGCATTACCATAATTAGATCCATTTTCAATTTCGATTGCTTCGTCTAGATCTTTAGCACGAATAATAGATATTACTGGTCCAAAAATTTCTTCTCTTGCTACAGACATATCTGTTGTTACATGATCAATGATTGTTGGACCAACATAATAACCGCCTTCTTTTCCTTTTACAGAAGTATTTCTTCCGTCTAATAAAATTTTAGCGCCATTTCTTTCGGCTTCATCAATATAACCTTCAATACGTTTTTTTGCTTCAGCAGTAATCACAGAGCCTAGATTATCTCCTGGGACTATTTTTTTTGCATCTTCAACCATAAGATCAATAATATGCTGCACTTTATCCACACCTACCATTACAGAAGCAGCCATACATCGTTGTCCAGCACAACCAGACATTGAGGCTACAACATTAGATGCTGTCATTTCTGGATTTGCATCTGGAAAAACTAATAAATGGTTTTTAGCGCCACCAAGAGCCACGCAACGTTTTAGATGAGATGTTGCTCGTTTATATACAATCTTTGCTACTTTAGTTGAACCAACAAAAGACACTGCTTCTATATTTGGATGGTCACATATAGCTTCTACGACTTCTTTGCCTCCATTCACAATATTAAAAACACCATCAGGAAGACCCGCTTCTTTTAATAATTCTGCCATACGAACAGTACTTAAAGGCACCAATTCAGATGGTTTCATAACCATTGTATTTCCTAAAACCAATGCATTTGGCAAGGTCCAATGAGGTACCATATTTGGGAAATTAAAAGGTGTTATTGAAGCAACAACGCCTAATGGTTTACGCTCTATTCTACATTCTACACCTTTGCTTACTTCCTGTACTTCATTGACCACAATTTGTGGCATTGAGACTGCAAACTCACAAAGTTCCATGCTTTTTTCTACCTCAGCTTTGGCTTCACCATAAATTTTTCCATTTTCGAGTTGCACCAATTTTGTGAGCTCATCCATGTTTTTTTCTAAAAGCGTTCGATATCTAAAAAATATCTGAACACGTTCCTTAAGGGTCATATTTGACCATGCAGGAAATGCTTTTTTTGCAGCTTGAACAGCTGCATTAACATCTTGGGTTGTGGATAATGGAATTGAAGAAATTTTACTTCCATCCAATGGACTTAAAACATCCATTGACTCTTGCCCGTTTCTTTCAAATTTACCGTCGATATAATTTTTCACTTCGGAAATTGTTTCATTTGCATTCACCATCAACTTTTAAGATTTATTTTATTAATTTATAAAAAAAAGAATACTTTAGAAATAGTATCATAATACTGATAATTTCTATTAACATCCTTATCAAATATATGAAATTAATATTAAAAAATATCTGTGTTTAAAAAGTCAATAACTATAATAATGGGTAATAAATAAATACTAAATAAGGCTTCAAAAAACACATAAAATTAAATGAAAATCGTTAAAAACTAAAATAAAAAAAGATATTAAAAATCTAAAGATGTGAACGTAAAATCAGATCCATTAAAGAGACCCTTATCACTTAATTTTAAAGAAGGAATAACAAGTAACGCCATAAAGGATAGCGTCATGTAAGGAGCGTGTAAAGTACTTCCTAGTTGCTTTGCCATCTTATCTAACTCTGCATATTGCATTCCAACAGTTTCTCCATCTTTATCACTTATAATTCCTGCGATTGGAAGCGGAAGAATTTTTTCTTCGGAATTTGAAACTGCGCAAATCCCTCCTTTATGCTCTATTATTAAATTAACCGCTTTACAAATTGCTTCGTCTGAAACACCAATCGCAATTATATTATGTGAATCATGACCAACAGATGATGCAATAGCGCCTTCTTTTAAACCGAAGTTTTTTATAAAAGCAATAGCAGGTTTTAGATCCTGATTATTATCGGGATTATAACGATTAACTACTGTCATTTTTAAAACATCATTATTTAGATTAGAAACTAAATTTCCATCTTTAATAGTTGCTTCTTCAATAAGTTCGTTAGTTACCAATTGCCCTTCTAAAGCCTCAATGACTCTTATTTTCTTAGCGCTTGATTCGCATCTAAAATCTGACACTTCTCTTTTTGACGTTGTGAAATTGTTTGGTTTGTCAAATGATATTGGTTTAATAAACGTTATACCATTATGAAATAGACGATGACCATTTATGTATGTACTAATTGTTTTAAAATTGATTAAATCCTCCACCACAATAAAATCTGCAGCATCACCAACTTTAAGTTGACCAACATCAAGATTGTAATGCTCCACAGGATTAATACAAGCGACCTGTAAAACTTTAAACACATCAATACCTTTAGCTACTGCACGAGCACATAACTTATTTATATGATTTACTAATAAATCATCAGGATGCTTGTCGTCGCTGCAAAACATTATATTTTCATAATGCTCTGGTATTAAATCAACAAGTGCTTCAAAATTTTTGGCAGCGCTACCTTCTCGAATAAGCACTTTCATCCCTTTTTGCAATTTCTCTAAACCTTCCTCATAACTGAAACATTCATGATCTGTTGAAATTCCGGCGTTGATATATTTGGTTAGGCTTTCTCCTCTTAATCCAGGAGCATGACCATCAACTGGTTTGTTATAATGCTTTGCCCAGGCAATTTTCTTTATGACTTCCTCATCATCATAAATTACACCTGGATAATTCATCATTTCTGCTAAATACTTAACATCATCATTAGCAAGGAGTTTTTTAATATCTTCAGAATCTATATCTGCTCCTGCAGACTCAAAGCTTGTTGCTGGCACGCAAGAAGGTGCTCCAAAATGAAACTTAAAAGGTGTTCGCTTGCCGTTTTCAATCATAAACTCAACGCCTTTAACACCTAAAACATTAGCTATTTCGTGAGGATCTGAAACCGTTGCAACGGTTCCATGTCTGATTGCTAATCGCATAAATTCACTAGGGACTAACATGGAACTTTCTATATGAATGTGAGCGTCTATAAATCCCGGAAGTATATAGGTGTTTTCATCATGATCTTTTTCTATAATAGAGACAATCTTTCCATTCTCATGAACAATTTCGCCTTTGTATATGCGCCGGTTTTTTATGTCTACTATTTTACCCTGAAGAATCATTGATTTATTTGAATTTTTAAGATGCTTTTGGTTTTATCAGTAACCATAAATCTTTCGTCAACTCTATGATTTAAAACCCAAACAATATCATTTTCTGAGCACAAGAGCCAAACATGTTCCTTGTCTAGCAGAGACAACTTTTCATCTTTAAAGTATTTACTTAACTTTTTTTTACCTTTCATTCCTGAAGGATAAAAATAATCGCCTTCTTCCCATTGTCTTAAGGTTAGGGGAAATTTCAAACGTTCTTTATCTGTGTAAATAATATGTTTCGCAGTCTTTTGAGTACTTTTTGTTTCATCCAACGCTAATTGACCAAATGGAGTTAAAACTAGCGATTGTGATTCACTAATTTTAATAGCTTCATTAGGTTTTTCGTTTGTTTCAGATAGGATTAAATACTCGCGATCTTTCAACAAACGATGCGTGTTTGAAAACACTTGTTTTCCAGGTTGTGCTGTCAGTAAATCCATTATATCGTCCCATTGCGAAAATCCATAACCATTAAGTAGTTCATACAAATAAGCTCTTGTATTACTAAGTTGCTGAAGTTCGTTGATATTAAAAGCAATCCCATTATTGCTAGTTTTGCTAACTGCTTTTTTTGCAACATCATCTACTCTATCATCGACGATATCTTTAATATCATTTAAGTATTGCTGCGTTTTGTCGAAATTTTGAAGCAGTTTTGGATTGATGCCCTTCAAGATAGGAATCACGTCATGCCTCAATTTATTACGTAAGTATTTTGTTGAAGAATTGCTACTATCTTCTTTCCATTTGAGCTTTTTCTGTTTTGCAAATTTTTCAATTTCCTCTCGCTTAAATGGAAGCAATGGTCTAACAATGTTATCATTTACTTCGGGAATACCTAACAAACCATCTAATCCTGTACCTCTAGATAAGTTAATTAAAAAAGTTTCAAAATTGTCATCAGCATGATGTGCAGTTAAAATGTACGAATATCCTAGTTGTGAAGCAATTTCTTCAAACCAAAAATAGCGCAAGGTTCTTGCAGCCACTTGAGTACTCATTTTTTTATCAGTTGCAAATTGCTTCGTGTTAAAATTTTCAATAAACACTTCAAGATTCCAATTTTTAGCGAGCTCTAAAACAAATTCTTCGTCTGCATCACTTTCTTTACCTCTTAGATTAAAATTGCAATGCGCCAGCGCAATATTAAGTTTAATTTCTTTACACAAATAAGCAAGCACAACACTATCAACACCTCCAGAAATAGCAAGTAAAATTTTGCTTTCTTTTAAAAAAGGAAAGTTTTGATTGATATGTTGTTCAAATTGTTTGAGCATCTTCAAATTTATGCTAATTTTCTAAAACTTCTCGCATTGCTTTAGCTTTAATCAAGCATTCTTCATACTCTTTTAAAGGGTCACTTTTCGCCGTGATTGCTCCACCAACCGAATACGATACATATTGATGAGTTTCGTTATAAAGGATACTTCTAATGACGACATTAAAATCGAAATCACCTTCAGGAGTAATATAGCCAACAGCACCAGAATATAAACCGCGTTTAGATTCTTCCAGTTCCTCAATAATTTTCATAGCTGAAATTTTTGGTGCACCAGTCATACTACCCATTGGGAAAGTGGTTTTAATGACATCAATTGGAGATACATCAGAGCTTACCTTACTTTCAACTGTGGAAATCATTTGATGCACTTGGTCAAAAGTATACACTTTACATAACTCTTTAACCTGTACACTTCCTTTAATCGCTGTCTTAGACAAGTCATTTCGCACCAAATCAACAATCATAACGTTTTCACTTCGCTCCTTTATATCATTCTTTAACGCCTCTTTCAATTGCGCATCTTCCAAAACATTTTCTGAACGCTTGGCTGTACCTTTAATGGGTTGCGAAATTATAGTCTGACCTACTTTTTTAATATAGCGCTCTGGTGATGCTGAAAGCAAATACTTATCGTTCAATTTTAAAAATGTCGCAAAAGGTGGTTTTGAAATACGATTCAACTTGTTATAGGTTTCCAATGGGCTTATCTGAGTTTCTTCTGCAAAGAATTCCTGACAAAAATTAGCCTCATAAATGTCTCCTCTATGAATATGCTCAAGCATGGTATTAACCTTAGCAAAGTACTCATCTTTATGGATTCTAAGGTGTATTTTTATAGGTGATTCAGAGGTTTTTAGGCTATCCTCCTGACTTTCTAAAATAGCTTTTAAATCGACTTCAAACTCATCATCAACCATCATCAAATATTGCATTTCGAGGGTGTCTCCTTTTAATAAAAATATCTTTTGTGGTTGAAAAAAGTATAAATCTGGAAAACCTAAACCATCAAAATTTACTGAACTCAATGCTTCAACATCATTTTTTAAATCGTAAGTTAAATAGCCAAAAATCCAATCGTTAGTTATGCTTTGATATTCTTTGAGCTTTTCAAATGCATTTTCATAATCCGTTTGAATGCTTGTAAACTCATCCACAACCAAAATAGCATCATATTGCAACTGATGATGATTGTAATTATTCGAATCCAACCAAACTACAGTGTCAAATTGTTGACTCCACAATAATAATTGTTGCTTAACTAATTCAGGATTTGAAATGTGATGAATTTGCTTAGTACGCAATTTAAAAATGCATTTAATTATAAGTTTGCAAAGTTATAATAAATAAAGACGTTAATATAGAATACCTTACCTTTGTGCCTTAATTTTTTAGTGTGACTTTTCATCTGAAGGTTTATATTTAATTTTATTCGACAGATGTAATTCGCGATTAATAGTTAAGCAAATATCAAAAATTAATATGGCTCATTTCGAAGATTTAAACTTAACAACACCATTACGCAATGCCATTGACGATTTGGGCTTTGAGCGACCAACTCCTATTCAGGAGCAGTCGTTTAATGTTATCAGTGCTGGAAAAGATGTGGTTGGTATTGCACAAACAGGAACAGGGAAAACCTTTGCCTACGCATTGCCTATTCTAAAAACTTTGCCATTTAGTACTCAAGATAACCCTAGAGTTTTGGTTTTAGTTCCAACAAGAGAATTAGTAGTTCAAGTGGTTGAAGAGTTTGAGAAAATGGCTAAATACGTCAACGTGAGAATACTTGGTGTATATGGTGGTACTAATATTAATACTCAAAAACAAGCTATTGCAGAAGGAGTAGATATTTTAGTAGCTACACCTGGACGTTTGTACGATTTGGCGTTAACTTATGTACTGCAACTAAAATCCATTCAGAAATTAGTGATAGATGAAGTAGATGTTATGCTTGACCTTGGTTTTAGACACCAATTGCTTAATATTTTCCACTTATTACCAGAGCGACGACAAAATATTATGTTTTCGGCAACCATGACTAAAGATGTTGATGAACTTATTACAGCCTTTTTTATAAAACCTGAACGCATTTCAATTGCAGTGTCTGGAACACCACTTGAAAACATCTCTCAAGAACGCTATAATGTTCCAAATTTTTACACTAAAGTTAATTTGCTGAATCATTTGTTAACTGATACAGAAACGTATAATAAAGTCTTAATTTTTGTTGCATATAAGCGTATGGCTGATCGTTTGTTTG
>CAZRDG010000113.1:0-7235 GCA_964598775.1 uncultured Lacinutrix sp. | reverse complement strand
GTAGCTACAGGGAAAGGCGTAATGTTTTTGTGTCAATTTGATTTAGAAAGCATTGTTTGTTCTACAGGAAGTGGTTGCTAAAGCGGGAGCTTGCATAACTCTGATGTGCTTTCAGAAATTTTAAGGTGTGACGATTTGCAAAAACCTTCAATTCGGTTTTCATTTAGTATTTACAATACACAAGATGAAATTGATTATGTTGTTAAGACCTTGAAAGAATTAGTAGCTCACTAAAATCGCATACCAACTCTTACATTAAAGACTCTAGGCGTTAAATAATTTGGAATTGAATATTGGCGTTTGCTATACACATCTCTCACCCAAGTGTTCGTAATTGAATTTTGCACGTCAAACATATTGAAGATTTCAATACCTAAGCTTAATTCTTTAAACTTACTTTTCCAACCACTTTTTACTGGTTTTTTTGAATCCACCAAAACATAAGAAATTCCTAAATCGGCTCTTTTATAATCAGGTAATCTATTTTGATAATCGTAAGGATCGGCATAACTTGGCGAACCACCAGGGACTCCAGTATTGTAAACTAAATTGAGATACATTTTTAAGTCAGGAATGTTTGGTACGTAATCCTGAAACAAGATACCAAACTTTAAACGTTGATCTGTTGGTCTAGAAATATAACCTCTATCATTAATGTTTTCTTCAGTTTTTAAATAGCCAAAACTAAACCATGATTCGGTACCTGGAACAAACTCTCCATTGAGTCTAAAATCAATTCCATAAGCATAGGCTTTGGCACTATTGTTCGCTTGATAGCGAATACGAACATTCTCTATGGTATATGGATTGATATCTGACATGCTCTTGTAGTAAGCTTCAGAAACCAATTTAAACGGCCTCTCCCAAATGTTTAGGCTATATTCATTAGCCAATACGATATGAACAGATTGTTGTGCTTTAACATTGCTATTAACGCTACCATCGCTGCCCCTTAATTCTCTGTAAAAAGGAGGTTGATAATATAGTCCACCACTTAATCTGAACAACATGTCTTTTTCCCAATCAGGTTTAATGGCAAATTGTACACGAGGACTAAATACGGTTTGTGTGGAGCTCTCAATGTCATCACCACTCACAGTCCAATTATGAACACGAACGCCAGCGTTAAAAAACACATCATGATTGCCCAGTTCTGTGCGTTTACTCCATTGCGCATAGGCTTGAATTCTATCTATCTTAGTATTATTTCTCGCTCTAATGTTTTGAAATGGCACTAAAGGTCCTTGGTACGCTTCGTAAGGTTGCTCGTTAAATGCATCGATATTAGGAGGATTGATAGAAAAACCTGCAGAATCTATAACTTCCCATTCCACAATACGATCCATGATGTCTTCATGCGTGTATTTTACAGACCATTTCACATTGCTATCGCCTTCAAGCCTATAATCACCTTTGTGCTCTACATTGACGATTAGAGCATCTAGATCATTTCTGGCATGATTAAGTTGACCACCAATACCTTCAGAAAATTCAACTTCGCCTAGATTTTCGTCACCAATATTGCTGTTTACTTCACCTAATCTATATTGTGCTAAAATGTCGAAATATTCTTCCTCAGTGGTATGATAGGCTGAAGTGATGAGTTTTAATGTAAGATCATCAGACGCAAAATAAGTTCCTTTAAATGCTCCGAAGTAGGTTTGATATTGGTCTTTTTCTTGACCTTCATAAAACACTAATAACGCTAACGGATTTTCAAGAGTACCAAAATTGGTTTGTCTTGTTTGAGGTTCGTAATTGTATTTGTTGATAGAGGCATTTCCCAAGAAGCTCAAATGAAATTTATCTGAAAACTTATAATTTAAATAGGTTTGAGCATCTGCAAATTTTGGATCGTAATTGGTTTCAGTTTCTTTGGCTTGAACCAGCAAACTATTATCTCTATAACGCAAGCCAATAATTCCTGAGAACTTTGAATCTTTAGAAACAGCTTCAGTAGTTATGCTTCCACCTAAAAGGCTCATGTCTGCACGAACACCAAAACTCATAGGATTTCTGTACGTGATATCTAAAACCGAAGAGAGTTTATCTCCATATTGTGCTTGGAATCCTCCAGCTGAAAACTCCACATTCTGAACCATATCTGTATTTACAAAACTTAAGCCTTCTTGCTGACCAGAACGAATTAAGAATGGTCTGTACACTTCAATTTCGTTAACGTATACCAAGTTTTCATCAAAATTACCGCCTCTTACAGAGTATTGGGTACTCAATTCATTGGAGATATTAACTCCAGGAAGTGTTTTGAGTAAGTTTTCAACTCCTGGTTGGGCTCCTTTAATGGTTCTTATAAGTTCAGGTTCAATGGTTGTGATGCCTTCTACCTGTTTTCGCTGATTCCCCTTAACAATAACAACTGCAATTTGCTCAATTTCCAAACTCATTACAGGATTAAACTCAAAGGTTTCACCATTTTTTAAATTGAATGTAGCTGAAACTTTTTTATAATTGAGGTGCGTGAATTCGATAAGTACATCTTCGTTCGCTGGAATTTTGATCAGATAAAAACCGTTTTCATTAGTGGCTGTACCATCTGTTCCTGCTTTGATATTAATATTTGCTATTGGCAAATTGGCACTATCTAAAATGATACCTTTAAGTGTGGCAGTTTGTGAAAACCCGAAAAGAGGTAATAGTAAAACAGCGAGTTTAAATAAGGAAAAATGTATCTTCAAAAGAGTTGTATTTATTTTCTGTAAAAGATAGTTTCAAATGTAGAACTATTTCCAACATTATCGGTAACAATTACCTTTAAATTATACTTGGTTTCATTTTTTATCACATCGTCATTAAAATCATAAACTAAGGTATTTTTCTTATAGTCATACTCCATTAATATCCATTTTCCATTTATTGTTGCTCTGTAGCTTTTGACTCCAGATGTTTTGTCGTCAATTTTAAGGGTAAGATATCTGTATTTACTTAGCCATTTTCCTTCTTGAAAATTAACAGGTTTAATGGTAGGCTCATCATTATCAATCCCAATGGTGTAGGTTCCAAGTGTTTTAGTAAATGCTGTTAGAGTATTTTCCTTTTTTATTGCTGATACATAGTAAATTTTGTTGCCATACTTTGATAATCGACCAATATAGAGTTTGTTTTTGTCTTCTTCTTTGTAATCACTAACATCAAAATTAACAACCATATTTTTTTGAAGCGGAATAATAGGTTCGTGAATAGTTAAGGTGTCGTTAACGATATTAAAATCAATAAAAAAATCATCATAAAATGTATTGCTTGGGATATAAACAGAAACATTTTCTTTTTCTAAAGTGGTTGACTGATCTGCATATACAAAATAGTCGGTCGCTTTGATATATTTTGGTTTTAGAGCGTCAATTTTTTCACCTTTAATATTTATGGTTATCCAAGAGTCATTGTCTTTAAAATCTTTTACGCGCGCCTTATAAACAGAGGACGTGCTGTCTTCAACCTGAACATAGCCATTACTATCTACATCTTTATAGAGACTTAACGGATTGTTTTGTTGTACAAACAATTTTTGAATTCTCGTGTTTTCATTTTCATAGTATTCATAATCAATTAACCGATTTAGATGTTGTGTTTCGTCAAATGAAAACCGCTTGAAGTCAATTTCAAAATTCTTATTTCCGTTAAAAAATGTTTGAATGTTGCTCACGCCATTTTTGTTTGCTGCAAGGTCTTGTCGGTCGTAGGTTTCAATACCAAAACCAATTTTCCCATAGGCCTTTATATTTTCAACAGTATAAGTTCCGTTGTTTTCTTCTTTTAGTCGTAGTTTGGTTAATTCAGTCCTTTCATTAATATGAGCATCGCCACCAATAGGATATGCAAAAGCCGAAATTATTTTTGGTGGTTGAGAGTCCTTAATGTCAATTCCAAAAAGCATCGGGTTTATTGGACGCTCCTCTTTATCTCTAATTTCAAAATGCAAATGAGGTCCACCTGATCCTCCAGTATTTCCGGAATAAGCAACGATCTCATCTGAGGCAATTGGTAAGGTTTCAATATCAGGAAAAACTTCAATTTCAAAGGATTCTTTTTCATATTGAAGTTTTTTTAT
Source organism: uncultured Lacinutrix sp. (assembly GCA_964598775.1). GTDB lineage: Bacteria > Bacteroidota > Bacteroidia > Flavobacteriales > Flavobacteriaceae > CAJQLB01. The sequence goes on along the minus strand of CAZRDG010000113.1, from coordinate 3,169 downwards.
GTAGTCTTCAACGCGAGGTGCAAACTTTTTTAAATGAGCATAAACCGTTGTGTAGCCATTTGGATGTGTAATGTAAAGTGCTTTACCATAACCATAATGAGATATTTTAATTCTGCTTACATAGCCTTCAGCTGCAGCATAGACATTGAGACCTTCACGTTGTTGTGTTTTTATATCCAAACCAGAATGAAAGTGGTTGGAGCGCAATTCTGCGAATGTACCAGATAAAATTAAGGTTACATCTAACGGACTCCTAAAGTAATCTTGAGGATAAGGAGTCTGAGCTATAGAAAATTGGATTAAAAAAAGGAATAAGATTTTGAGGGTGTATCGCATATAATTTATGATGTCTTTGCTAAAATATTAAATTGAATTAAACTAGCAAAGTATAAAACTAATGCTTATTAAAATTATTGTAATTGATTGATAATTAATCTTTTCAGAATTTTAAGTAAAAACAATTGCTAATTAGCATTAGGTGTGTTAACTTTGTGTAATTAGTATTGAATTATATAAATGAGTAATATTGAGTCTATTGTAGATTCCTTAGAGAATAGAATAAGCAAGGTTTTGCACAAGCTTGAGGTTTTAAAGCAGAATAATGCTAAACTCCAAGACGACTTAGAAGCAACTCAGCAAAAAATGATTCAGCAAGAAGCGATAATAAGTTCTTGGGAAGAAAAGTATGAATCACTCAAATTTGCTAATTCAATATTAGGCAGTGACGAAAGTAAAAGAGAAGCAAAGCTCAAAATAAATGGATTAATAAGAGAAATAGATCATTGTATTTCTCAATTATCAGAGTAAAGGCAACGTATAAATGTCAGAACAGCTTAAAATAAAGCTTTCAATAGCAAATAGGGTATATCCATTGACTATTGATCCGAAGCAAGAAGAAGGATTACGAAAAGCAGCTTTGAAAATTGATGCCATGATTAAGCAATTTGAGCAAAGTTATTCTGTACGTGATAAACAAGATGTATTGGCAATGTGTGCCTTGCAATTTGCATCACAAAATGAACAGAAGACGATTGATAATGAATATTTAAATGAAGAAGTTGAAGAAAAGCTTGTAGCTATAGATCAGCTTCTAAAAGAGTATTTAAACTCTTAAGTTCTTTAATATATAATAAAGGTTACTGCCTACATTAGTTATTTTTTTGATGAACTCAACGTTAATTCTTTAAAAAGGGTGAGTTGAAGTTGTAAAAGCGTGCTGTCTTTGAGCAGATACTTGATCAGCTTGTTAGCCCTAAACTTGTTTTTAAGGAGTTCATACAAAACCTCAACTGGTGTAGGCTTTTTTTTTAAAACTAACTAACATAAAATGGAAACGAACACAATTTTATTAATTGTAGGTGGTATAATAGTAGGATTAATAATTGGTTTTGTAATAGCAAAAGCACTAGAAAAAAATAATGCATCTAAATTGGTTAAAAACGCCAAGAAAGAAGCAATATCTATTTTAAAAGAAGCCAATCACGAAGGAGAATCGATAAAGAAGGACAAAATTCTTCAAGCAAAAGAAAAATTTATTGAGCTTAAGTCAGAACATGAAAAAGTTATTCTATCTCGAGATAAAAAAATGGCTGAATCCGAAAAAAGAACTCGTGATAAAGAATCTCAGGTTTCGTCGGAATTAGCTAAAAACAAAAAGCTTAATTCAGATATTGAAGAGAAAATAAAGGATTACAATTACAGACTTGAACATCTTGAAAAGCGTAAAGAAGAGCTAGATAAAATTCATAAAAGTCAAGTGCAGCAACTTGAAGTTATATCAGGTTTATCGGCAGAAGACGCTAAAGAACAATTGGTAGAATCTCTTAAAGGGGAAGCCAAAAATGAAGCGATGGCTTATGTGCAGGACAAGATGGAAGAGGCTAAAATGACTGCACAACAAGAGGCTAAGAAAATTATTATCAATACGATTCAACGCATTGGTACTGAAGAGGCCATCGATAATTGTGTGTCTGTATTCAATATAGAATCGGACGACGTTAAAGGTAGAATCATTGGACGTGAAGGTCGAAATATCAGAGCTATAGAAGCCGCAACAGGTGTTGAAATTATTGTTGATGATACACCTGAAGCCATCATATTATCTTGCTTTGATTCTGTTAGACGTGAAATTGCAAGACTATCATTACATAAACTTGTAACTGACGGTAGAATTCATCCAGCAAGAATTGAAGAAATCGTACAAAAAACCAAAAAGCAAATTGACCAAGAAATTATTGAAGTTGGAAAACGTACGGTAATTGATTTAGGTATACATGGCTTACATCCTGAATTGATTAAAATGGTAGGCCGTATGAAGTATCGTTCGTCTTATGGTCAAAACTTATTACAACATTCAAGAGAAGTTGCTAAACTTTGTGGTGTTATGGCTGCTGAATTAGGTTTAAATCCTAAACTAGCCAAAAGAGCAGGTTTATTGCATGATATAGGAAAAGTGCCAGATGCAGAGGCTGACATGGAAACACCACATGCAATTCTTGGGATGCAATGGGCTCAAAAACATGGTGAGAAAGAAGAAGTTTGTAATGCGATTGGAGCGCATCATGACGAAATAGAAATGACTTCATTATTATCTCCTATTGTACAGGTTTGTGATGCCATTTCAGGTGCACGTCCTGGTGCTAGACGCCAAGTGTTAGACTCCTACATTCAACGACTTAAAGATCTTGAAGATATCGCTTTTGGATTTACTGGTGTAAAAAAGGCCTACGCTATTCAAGCAGGTAGAGAATTAAGGGTAATTGTTGAAAGTGAAAAAGTAACTGATGATAAGGCTGCTCAATTATCGTTTGAAATTTCTCAAAAAATACAAACTGATATGACCTATCCTGGTCAAGTGAAAATTACTGTAATTAGAGAAACTCGAGCAGTTAATATTGCGAAGTAAAGCAAATAGATTTTAATATAATTAAAAGCATTCAGAATTCTGGATGCTTTTTTATTTTCTTGGATGATAAGTATTCATCACTTTGGTAAGGTGTGACTTGTCAATGTGAGTATAAATTTCTGTCGTAGTAATACTTTCATGACCAAGCATGAGTTGAATGGCTCTTAAATCGGCTCCATTTTCTAGTAGGTGAGTGGCAAAGGAATGTCTAAATGTATGTGGTGAAATTGTTTTATGAATACCTGCTTTTTCAGTCAACTGTTT
>CAZRDG010000112.1:0-7398 GCA_964598775.1 uncultured Lacinutrix sp. | reverse complement strand
GGTACTATGTTAAATCCGATAGATTTGTCAAGAACGCTTATTTTATTAAAGCTTGATATCTCCGCATTATTAGGGTATACAGGAGCAGTGTTTAAGCAATTCTTTGGAACTAGTTTTGGATTAATGGTTTCATTTACTGTATTAGTGGTTTGGGTAATGCTCCCAGTTTGGAGAATTTCTGCCAAGTCTAAAAGAAAGGATTTTTAAATTTTTAAGAATGAACCTCCAGTTTTAATGTTTAAAGCTAGTTGTTCTAAGTTCGTGTTTTCAAGCATATCCCTTAGTTCAGTTCGTACAATTTTAAATTTGTCATGAACGGGACAAGGATGGTCTTCATCACAAGTCTCTAGCCCTAGGCCACAGCCTTTAAAAATGGAATCGCCATCAATTGCTTTCACAATCTTTGAAAGTTTGATTGAAGATATTTTGTTTTTGTCAATTTCAAAACCACCATATGGTCCTTTGGTGGACTTTATAATTTCATTTTTCGCCAATTCTTGTAATATTTTGGCTGTAAATGCTTTTGGTGAATCTATTTCTTCAGAAATCTCTTTTGGACTTACTTTTTTATTATTATAAGAGCTAATTGCAATGAAAATGGAGGCTTTAATAGCGTATTCACAAGCTTTTGAAAACATAGTTGTGTTTTGTGCAAATGTAAAACAATATTTTAATTAAGATATTTTTATCCTAATTAAAATATTGTTTTCTTGTGTGATGTTAAAATTGATCAATCAAATAGTTTATCAAATCAGTTGTTGTTACAATACCAACAAGTTCATTGTTATCTACAACAGGAAGTGCGTGAAATTCTTTTTTGGCTAATAATTCAGCAACTTCTTTAATGGTCGCCGTAGAAGGAACACTAACGAGGTTTTTTGCCATCACTTGCTCAATAGTAAACATGTTATATACAGTGGTATCAACATCGTATTCATTTTCATCCACTGCGTCTGCAAAACTAATTCTTAGCAAATCTGTATAGCTAAGCATACCAATTATTTGTTTTCCTTTTACAACTGGTATATGACGGATTTTCCATGATTTAAACAATTTTTCGGCTGTTTCTAAATCATCCGATTTGTTTAAGGTAATCACATGAGCCGTCATTATTTCTGATATAGGAGATCTTTTTTTCATTGTATTTAACTTTAAATTCAATACTAAAAATACAATGCACTTAGGCAAAAAACTATGATAAAAGTCAGTGTATTAAAGTTAATGGCACTCAATAGTACTTGATGCAATTTCAAGTACTGGAGCAGGAGAGAGGTATGGGATTCCTAAACCTAATCCTCTGATAATAAATAGTAATCCTATAGCTACAACAAAAATTGGTATGGCTTTTTGGATGGGCTGTTTAATCGAGGCGTTTAAAAATTTTCCAATATATATTGCAGTTGTCATTAATGGAATTGTACCTAATCCAAATAAAGCCATATACAAACTGCCTTGCACTGCATTTGACATTGTGATTGATGCAAATACTGCCATATAAACCAATCCGCAAGGTAAGAACCCGTTTAAAAATCCAATGGTTAAAAAGGTATCTGATGTTTTCTTTTTTAAAGCAGAACCTAATGCTGATTTAACTTTTGAAATGACTCTATACAACGGTTTTGACAAGTTGTATTTATTAAAAGTACGTGCAGGAATTAAAACGACAAGGATCATTAATACTCCAATAAAAATGGAAAGTTGTTGTTGTATTCCAAAAATGTATAGACTCTTACCTACCAATCCAAAAAACAAACCAATAAGACTATAAGCTAAAAGTCTGCCAAAATGATACATGAAAATTTGACTAACTTTTTTAATGGAATTACTTCTATCTACAGGTAACATAAAGGCAATAGGACCACACATCCCAACACAGTGAAAACTTCCTAACAAACCAAATATGAGTGCAGACCAAAGCATAATTGTGCGCTTAGTAAATAATCTCTTTTTTGTAGAGATATGATTTTCCGTTATATTGCCAATCAACTTTAATGTTCCAACGACCATCTAACAAACGCTTGTCAGGTATGAGCAAATTATGGTTTGACAGTGAAAGTTCTGTTTCAAAGTCAAATTGTTTATTAGATGGTCTATATAGGAACACTTTTCCAGTGATATTTTCTTTTATTAATGTTTCAGGAAATGTTATAACTAAACCTTCGGTTGTTTTTTGCCAACTTAAATTTTCAACCAAATTTTTAGCATTCGTTTCTTTGTCTATATCATTTTGAAACTCAAGTTCTTTATTGTAATAGTCTTCAGTAACTAAATCATGATCATATTTTTTGTTCACGTTCATGTTAACAACAAAATACATAATGAAGCTTATAAATGCTATAAACGCAATAACTATTCCTGTTCCCCAATTTATTTTCATAATATCTTAATTATAGCTTCTTGGTCCTAAAAAGTTAACGGTTGTGGTTTCAATGAGTTCATCTCCACTATAAACCTCAATCATTAGTTTGTTTTTATCACCTTTAAGCTCAGATTTATCAATTTCAATAAATAATGTTCCTTCAGCTAATCCTTGCTCAGGTACTGAAAAATTTTCATTTGTCGAAACCAATTTAATTTCTCCTTTATATTTTCGAAGTTTAAAATTTACGTTTTCAATAGTTTTTGTTGTTTTATTAACAAGCTTATACGTAAATACATTACTAATTATGTCACCTTCTTTATGTTCGTATAACTGCCCAGGTAGTCTTAGTACTCTAGCTTCAACATCGTTTCTAAGTAATAGCATACCGCTTAATACTCCTATGAGAATAATAAGTACAGCTATGTATCCTTTCATTCTTGCTGTTAGCTTAAACTTCTCTTTCTTTTCAATTTCTACCTCACTTGCATAACGTATCAATCCTTTAGGTAAATTGATACTTTCCATGATATGATCACATTCGTCAATGCAAGCCGTACAGTTAACGCATTCTAATTGTGTCCCATTTCTAATGTCAATTCCTGTTGGGCAAACATGTACACATTGCAGACAGTCAATACAATCACCGTGACCAAGAGCATTTCTATCTTCATTTTTCCTGAATTTTTTTCTTCCATTTTCTCCTTCACCTCTTTTGTGGTCGTAAGCCACTATAATAGATTTATTATCAAGTAAAACGCCTTGTAATCTTCCGTAAGGACACGCTATTATGCATACTTGCTCTCTAAACCAGGCAAATACAAAATAAAAGACAGCAGTAAAAATGATTAATGGAAATAATGTTCCAAGATGTTCCGTTGGACCATCAATAATATATTTTAATAATTTGTCACTTCCAATTAAATAAGCTAAAAATACATTCGCAATTAAAAAGGAAATCACTAAAAATACGAACCATTTAAACAGTCGCTTTTTTATCTTTTCAGCGTTCCACTCTTGTCTGTCTAGTTTGCGTTGTTTGTTTCTATCGCCATCTATCCAATATTCAATTCTTCTAAACACCATTTCCATAAAAATGGTTTGTGGACAAATCCAACCACAAAAAATACGACCAAAACCAACTGTAAAAAATGTTATAAAAATAACACCGATTATCATTGATATAACAAACAAATGAAAATCTTGAGGCCAAAATGGAAATCCAAAAATATTGAATCGACGTTCGAGTACATTAAACATCAAAAATTGGTTCCCATTAACCTTTACAAAAGGAGCGGCAAAAAGAAAAGCCAATAAAAAATAACTTACTATTTTACGTTTTTCATAATACTTGCCACTAGGTTTTTTTGGAAAAACCCAAGCACGTTTGCCTTCTTCATTGATGGTGCCAATGGAATCTCTGAACGACTCGTTTTCTGGTGCTTCCAAAATTATTTTTTATTTACTGTATTAGAGTTGAATCTATTACAACTTCATTAATTTCAGTTGGAACTTCAGTATTTGGGTTTACCCAAAGATCTCCTTCAGGAGCTTTAGGCTCAGCAGGAGTTGTTCCTTGAAATTGTAAAACGTAACTTGATACCTGAGCCATTTCAGCAGGTTTAAGCATCGTTTTCCATGCAATCATACCTTTACCATCACGACCTCCTTCTGAAACTGTTCTAAACACATCCTTGATGCCACCACCAGAAATCCAATAATTATCTGTTAAATTAGGTCCAATTCCGCCTCCACCATCGGCTTTATGACAAGCTACACAATTGGTTTCAAAGATGGCTTGACCTGCTTTTAAATCTGATAATTCGGTTAAAATTTCAACAGTGTTGATATCAACTAAATCTTTAGCGTTTTTCTTGTAGTTTTCAATGGCAATTTTGGCTTCAGCATATTCAGTTTCCAATTCATCAAACTGTGTGTCTCCATTAAATACATGGTATCTTAACAGATAAATTGCTCCAAAAATAATAGATGCATAAAATCCATAAAGCCACCAAGGTGGTAGACTATTATCTAGTTCTTTAATACCATCATAATTATGATCTAAAATGATTTCGTGTTCTTCTTCTACAGGTTTTTGGCCCAGAAGTTTTTTATAAGTTGTAGACAACCATGTGATAATTTTTGGTGTTTTAACTTTTTGAGCATCATATTTTGCCTTAGCCTCTTCGCTTAAGCTTTGATATAAAATATTATCCATTGAACTCACGATGGCTTCAATGGCAATAAGAATTAATAATACCAATAATAAGAATAGCATAATTATTGGTTGCTCAATAAATGCTGGTTTATCACCAGAATCTACAAAGTACTCTACAAGTCCTAAGATGATGAAGAATACGACAGGTACTCTTATCCAAGATGGAATTAAATGTCTCATAGTTCTGTTTGGTTTTGGTTATCTAATGGTATATTACTTACTGTTGTTATATAGTCTTTTTTAGCAGTGAAAACCCACCAAAACAGGACTACAAAAAAGATGAAAAAGATGAGCAAGGATATTATTGGATATATTTCAATTCCAGTTATGCTCTCCATATGGTTTTTTACAAATTTTAGCATGATTTTAGTTTTGAACGGTTTCTGTATCTTTTACTTTAATATCTGTACCTAATCGTTGTAAGTAAGCAATGAGAGCCACTATTTCACGATTTCGCATCTCTACAAATTCTGAACCTCCAGCTTTTTTATCAGCTTCATACGTTTCAGCAAAATCAGGATCTGTATATAAATTCTGTTCAATTTGAGCGCCTTGATCAAGCATCAGTTGTTGTGCATTAGCGATATCTTCATCTGAATAAGGTACACCTAGCTTAACCATAGCTCGCATTTTTGCTTCAGTTTGTGACTTATCAAGTGCATTTCTAACTAGCCATTGATAAGCAGGCATAATAGAACCTGATGAAGTACTTTGAGGGTCATACATATGGTTTAAGTGCCAGTTATCAGAATATTTACCACCAATACGATGTAAATCTGGTCCTGTACGTTTGCTTCCCCAAAGGAAAGGATGATCATACACATATTCACCTGCTTTAGAGTATTCACCATAACGTTCAACTTCACTTCTAAACGGACGAATCATTTGCGAGTGACACCCAACACATCCTTCACGAATATAAATATCACGTCCTTCAAGTTCTAAAGGTGTATAGGGCTGAACACTGCTTATAGTTGGTATATTAGATTTTACCATAATAGTTGGCACGATCTGAACAATACCACCAATTAATATCGCAATGGTAGCAAAAATAGTTAGTTTAATTGGTTTACGCTCCAACCAAGTATGCCATCCTTCACCAGCAACACGACGCTTAGAAACATTTTGTAAAGCTGGAGCTTCAGCCAATTCATCAGTAACTGCACTTCCATTTTTAATGGTTACAATAACGTTATATACCATGATTAGCATTCCGACAATAAATAATGTTCCACCAATGGCACGCATCCAATACATTGGTATAATCTCTGAAACTGTTTCTAAGAAATTACCATAAACTAATGTTCCATCAGGATTGAATTGTTTCCACATACTTGCCTGAGTAAATCCAGCAACATACATTGGTAAAGCATAAATAATGATACCAAGTGTTCCAATCCAGAAATGTAAGTTGGCTAAACCAATTGAAAACAGTTTTGTTTTAAATAATCTTGGAATCAAATAGTAAATCATACCAAAGGTTAAAAACCCATTCCAAGCTAAAGCACCTACGTGAACGTGAGCAATAATCCAATCAGTAAAGTGACCAATAGCATTTACATTTTTAAGCGATAACATTGGACCTTCAAAAGTTGCCATACCATAACCTGTAATGGCTACCACCATGAATTTTAAAACAGGGTCTGTACGAACTTTATCCCAAGCACCACGAAGTGTCAATAGACCATTTATCATTCCTCCCCATGAAGGCATTAACAACATGACAGAAAAAGCAACTCCTAAGTTTTGTGCCCAACCTGGTAATGCTGTATATAACAAGTGATGTGGTCCTGCCCAAATATATATGAATATTAACGACCAGAAGTGAACAATAGAAAGTCTATAAGAATAAACAGGTCTATTGGCAGCTTTAGGTACAAAGTAATACATCAAACCTAAAAATGGTGTGGTTAAGAAAAAGGCAACTGCATTATGGCCATACCACCATTGCACCAAGGCATCTTGTACACCAGCGTAAACAGAGTAGCTTTTCAATGCGCTTACAGGCATTTCAAGACTGTTGAAAATATGAAGTACAGCAACAGTTACAAACGTTGCGATATAAAACCATAGAGCCACATAAAGGTGACGTTGTCTACGTTTTAAAATAGTTCCAATTAAGTTCCAACCAAATACAACCCAAATTACAGCAATGGCAATATCAAAAGGCCATTCTAGCTCGGCGTATTCTTTTGATGTTGTATAACCTAAAGGTAAGGTAATAGCAGCACCAACAATAATAAGTTGCCAACCCCAAAAATTGATTTTACTTAATACATCACTAAACATTCTTGCTTTTAATAAGCGTTGCGAAGAGTAGTAAACACCTGCAAAAATAGCGTTTCCTACAAAGGCAAAAATAACAGCGTTTGTGTGTAATGGTCTTAAACGACCAAAGCTTAGCCATGAAATTCCATCGGTTAAGTTTGGGAATAAAAACATGAAGGCAAGTAGTAAACCTACAAGCATACCTACAACTCCCCATAGCATCGTAGCGTAAAGGAAATTTTTAACGATTTTGTTATCGTAATGAAATTGTTGTACTTCCATAATAATTAATTAGTCTTTTTGGTTTTAATAGATGGTTTGGTTTGCTCTTTTTCGAGTTCGTCTTCAAAAAGCATTCTAACAGAAGGTGTATAACTATCATCGTATTGTCCATTTTTTACTGCATAAATAAATGCAACAAAGAAAATCACAGCAACCACAATGCTGATACTTAATAAAATATATATAACACTCATACCTATTTGAAGTTATGGTTCAAAAATACAGTTGAACCTAATTATAAAACATGACTTTTATCATGTTTAGTTATTTG
>CAZRDG010000111.1:0-7423 GCA_964598775.1 uncultured Lacinutrix sp. | reverse complement strand
CTAAGGTCTCTTTTGGCTTAAAATCTAATTGCTTTTGACTTTTATCATCTTTTGGACGTTGAACTCTATCTCGTCTAGGCTTAGGTTTTTGAGGCGTTTCGGCAGGCTTAACTGAAGAAGGATTAGCCGCTTGATGATCTAATATTTGATATACTAAATCTAATTTTTTTAATGAGCGATATTTTGAAATATTAAGCTCTTTAGCTATATCCTGTAATTCAGGTAGCTTCATTTCTTTTAATTGTGAAATTTCAAACATTGTTAATTTGAATAATTAGTTTTTTGAGAAAAAATTAATCTTTTATGTTCCTTAGAGGAATTTTGAAGAAAAATTTGAATTTTGATTTCTTTTTTTGAAGATTAACTATGTAGAACACAGATATGTTGCACATAGACTATGCAATTATACAACTTTATTTTTAATAATTTATAAATGTTTAAAAAGAAACTATTATTTTTGCTCCTCAATTATTGTTAATGTTACAACGAATTCAAACCATATATTTATTGATAGCTGCTGGTATTTCAGGAGGCTTGATATTTGTTTTTAACTTGTGGACAATTGCTGAAGATGTTAAGGTTTTTGCTCAAGATGAAACCTTATATTTTTCAATGTTCATGGGTTCGGTAGCTTTATCATTAATATCAATTTTCAGGTACAAAGACAGGAAGTCACAATTTGTTTTGGGACGCCTTAACATCATATTAAACTTTATTTTACTAGGATTATTTGTATATCGATCACTAAGCTTATCTGGAGAAACGGAAGTTTCTGAGAAAGGTATTGGGATTCTTCTACCTATTTTATCTATCGTGTTTTTGGTTTTAGCCAATAAGGCCATAAAAAAGGATGAAGATCTTGTAAAATCTGTTGACCGATTGAGATAAACCTATTATCTTAATTATTTTAGTGCGTAAGCCCAAGGTGAAGATCTTGGGCTTTTTTATCTCTTAAACTCTATAATCTCTAAATTCTTAATCTGCTTTCCATCAATTTCAAAGCGGACCATGGTTCTGGCCTTATGAAAACCATGCGTGCCAATAGCACCAGGATTGATGTGTAATAAATCTAACTTTTTATCAGGCATAACTTTTAAGATGTGTGAATGTCCACTGATAAATATATCTGGCGGATTTGCCTTTAATTCCTCACGAACTCTGTTGTTGTATCTTGGAGGATAACCACCAATATGAGTCATCCAAACGTCTACATCTTCACAGTGAAATCGGTTATGCTCTGGAAATTCAGCTCTAGCCTCGGCATTATCAATATTTCCATATACTGCTCGAAGTGGTTTTAATGCCTTAATGGAATCAGTTACAGTTAAATCTCCTATATCTCCAGCATGCCAAACTTCATCAGCTTGCTTTACATATTTTAATATCTTGTCGTCAATATAACTATGATTGTCAGATAGTAATAGGATTTTTTTCATAATATATACTTCGAAAGAAGGAATCTTAATTATTTAACGTTTAATTCAAATTCTAAAAGGCATTAAAATTCTATCTTTGACCTTCACAAAAGTAGCACTTAAGTTTGAGATATTTTATTGAACTTTCATATAATGGGAAAGCTTATCATGGTTGGCAAAATCAACCAAATGTTATTTCCGTACAGGAAATTGTGGAAGATGCGTTGTCAAAATTATTACAGACTAAAATAGATGTTGTTGGTGCTGGAAGAACAGATGCTGGTGTGCATGCCGAACAACTGTTTGCTCATTTTGATTTTGATGAATCTATTGATTCTGAGAAACTTATTTTTAAACTCAATTCATTTTTACCAAAAGATATAAGTGTTCAGCATATTTTTGTTGTCAAGGCTGATGCTCATGCCAGATTTGATGCGTTGAGTAGAACCTATAACTATAAAATTTCGCTTAAAAAAGATGTGTTTAATAGTGATGGTTCTTACTATTTAAAGCATCAATTAGATATTGATAAAATGAATGAAGCTGCAAAAGTTCTATTTGATTATAGAAATTTTAAATGCTTTTCGCGAAGTAATACTGACGTAAAAACGTATCATTGCACTATTATGATGGCCGAATGGAGATCTCAAAATAATCAACTTATTTTTACGATTAAGGCAGACCGATTTTTACGAAATATGGTAAGAGCTATTGTCGGTACTATCTTGGACGTTGGACAAGGTAAAACTACTATTGAGGAGTTCCATGACATCATAAAATCTGAAGATAGAACTAATGCTGGAGCCTCAGTTCCTGCACATGGTTTATATTTGTCAATTATTGAATACCCAAAAAGCATTTTTATATAAATGGCTAAAGTTAAAAAAGAGGTTTTTGATGTTTCACTGTTTAAAAGACTTTTACAGTTTATTAAGCCATACAATCTTGTTTTTGGTATAACGCTGTTTTCAGTGTTAGGTCTCGCGATTTTTGGAGCCATCCGACCAAAAGTACTTCAAGTAGCCATCGATGAAAATATTGCTGCGCAAACAGAAGAAGGTTTTCTGTATTACATTTTAATTTATGGAGGATTGCTCATTATTGAGGTTATCTGTAACCTGCTCTTTATTTATTTTGCCAATTGGTTAGGTCAGTCTGTTGTTAGAGATATAAGGGTCAAATTGTTCAAGCACATTCTAAACTTCAAAATGAAGTATTACGACAACTCTTCAGTTGGAGTATTGATTACACGTTCTATAACAGATATGGAGCGTATTGCTGATATTTTTGGAGAAGGTTTGTTTATGATATTTAGCGATTTACTAAAAATGTTTATTGTAGGTTGTGTTATGGCTTACATGAATTGGCGACTGAGTATCATCGTGTTTTGTACCTTACCTCTTATTGTTTTCGCGACTAAGATTTTTCAGAAGTACATGAAAAAAGCTTTCGAAGAAGTTAGAAACGAAGTTTCAAATCTGAACTCCTTTGTGCAAGAGCGCGTTACTGGAATGAAAATTTTGCAACTCTTTACACGTGAGGATATTGAATATAAAAACTTTAAAATCATCAATGATCGCCATAAAAAAGGATGGTTAAAAACAGTTTGGTACAATTCCATTTTCTTTCCAATTGCCGAACTATTATCATCTATCACTTTAGGATTGGTGGTTTGGTATGGAGGATTGAATGTTGTAAATCAAGAACTTACGACCTTAGGTGATTTAACTGCATTCATTATGTTTATTCCAATGATGTTTAGACCATTGAATCAAATTGCGAATAAATTCAACACCTTGCAAATGGGAATGGTTGCAGCAGATAGAGTATTTAAAGTACTTGATACCACATCAAATATTGACGATTCTGGAACCAAAGTAGCAGCCAACTTTAAAGGTAACATTGAGTTTAAAGATGTGCATTTTTCTTATGTAGATGATGAAGAAGTATTAAGAGGTATCTCTTTTAATGTAAAAGCCGGTGACACTGTGGCTATTGTTGGTGCTACTGGAGCAGGAAAATCGACCATTATTAATTTATTGAATCGTTTTTACTCCATTAAATCTGGTGAAATTTTAATTGATGATGTAAATATTAAGGAAGTCACCTTGAATTCCTTAAGGCAACAAATAGCTGTGGTGTTACAAGATGTTTTTCTGTTTGCTGATACGATTCTGAATAATATTACGCTTAAAAATCCTAATATCTCTGAGGAAGAAGTACACTATGCAGCCAAACAAATTGGGATTCATGATTTTATTATGAGTTTACCAAATGGTTATCATTATAATGTAAAAGAACGAGGTGTTATGTTGTCGTCTGGACAGCGCCAATTAATTTCGTTTTTGCGTGCTTATGTCACTAATCCTAGTATTTTAATTTTAGATGAAGCCACGTCTTCTATTGATGCATATTCCGAACAGTTGATTCAAGATGCTACTGATAAAATCACAAAAGGAAGAACTTCAATTGTGATTGCACACAGGCTTGCAACCATTAAAAAAGCAGATAACATTATTGTTATGGACTCAGGTGAGATTGTTGAACAAGGCACACATGCAGAATTGTTGGAAAAAGAAGGTGGTTATTATAGAAACTTATACGAAGTTCAGTTTTTGCAAGAAGAAGTTCAATAACTTACGACAAATCAGTCTTAATTTTTTCAATGAGCTCTTCTGTGTTTTTATACATCACAAACTCACCATTTTTAATATATGAAATTTGTCCTGTTTCTTCTGATACAACAAGAGCAAGTGCATCAGTTTTTTCTGTAACACCAACTGCAGCTCGATGTCGTAAACCAAAACGCTCAGGAATATTTTTTTCGTTATTCACAGGAAGAATAACACGTGTTGCTTTAACTATGTTGTTAGCAATTATAATAGCTCCATCATGCAAAGGACTATTTTTAAAGAATATACTTTCTAGAATAGGTTGTGTGACTTGTATATTCATTTCGTCACCTGTTGCCACTAGAAAATCAAGGTTATTATTGCGTTCTAAAACGATTAAGGCTCCAGTTTTTGAGCTTCCCATTTTTACACAAGCGTTCACTACTAATTCTGCTTCTGTTTCATTGAGAGATTGTGTTCTTAAGAATTTAAAACGTTTTGAAAATCCGCCTTTAGAAGCAAAGTTGGTAGATCCAACCATCAGTAAAAATTTCCTAATTTCTGGCTGAAAGACGACAATTAAGGCAATAATACCAACACTCATAAAACCACCAAAAATGCTACTTAATAATTCCATGTTAAGAGCAGAGGTTAGTCTCCAAGCCAAGTAAATAAAGATGATGCCTATAAAAATATTGATGGCAACTGTACCTTTTATGAGCTTATAAACATAGTAGAGTAGTAGTGCTACGAGAATGATGTCTATAACATCAATAACTGTAAATTTTAAGAGATCGTCAAATAGTTCCAATTGACTGTTGGGTTTTAAATTTTAATAAATATAGTTAATTATGGATGAATTCTTTTTCAGAAATATGTATTGAATCGAAATCAATTTCCAGTAACTTCGATTTTATTGCAATATAGTCTTGAAAATTTAAGCTTAACCCAAAATTTAAGTAGATTAAATAATCTTCATTATTTAATTGCTTAATATCACTTAGCAGACTGGAAATATTGGATTTTGAAGTATTGTTTTCGGAACTTGGATTCACTATTGTAATATCATCTGTAGATTTTACTTCAATTGCAATGATAGTTTTAGGAATATTCGCATCTGAAATTTTTGATACATAATCTATGGATGAACTTTCATTGTATTCTATGTTAGTAAACTCAATAAAAGACAAATTCTTTGTGTCTTCATTAAAACATGTGAAATAGTTTTTAGCATTTTCGTTTTTGTGCATACCATCACCACGTCGCTTTTCTTGTAAATATTGTAAATGCGGCAGAATTTGTTTTAGCGTCAAGCGCTTATCAATATTAACCAACCAATTGGTAGTGCTAATCATGTTTTTTCGATTAAAATAGATACTATCAGTGGCTTCATCATAAAACATATAAATTGGTGAGACGTCCAAAATTTCTTTGATATCATTAGCTGTAGTTACAGGCAATTGTAATTCTCGTTCTGCACATGAAAAAGCTAAAGCAGTTAATAGTATAAGTACAATTCTTTTCATTAATTAAAGTTGATTAATAAGTGTGACACATTCCATAGCTTCTTTTACATCGTGGACTCGTAAAATTTTAGCACCTTTAAGTAAAGCAATAGTATTTAAGGAAGAGGTTCCATTTAAGGCATGTTCAGGAGTCGTTTTCAATAATTTATAAATCATCGATTTTCTAGACACACCAACAAGCATTGGCTTTTCAATTATTTTAAGTAATTCCAAACGACTTAATAGTTCATAATTTTGTTCAAGTGTTTTAGAGAGTCCGAAACCAGGATCAATTATCATATCAATGATTTTATGTGCTTTACCTTCAGCCAAGCGTTCAGAAAAATAATAAATGATATCTTTAAGTAAATCATCATAATCTGTATGCTGCTGCATGGTTTTTGGAGTACCTTTCATATGCATCATCACATAAGGCACTTGAAGCTTTCCAACGGTTTCCATCATCTTGTCATCCAATTGTCCTGCTGATATATCATTAATCATTGCTGCTCCAGCTTCAATGCATTCTTTGGCAACTTCACTTCTAAACGTGTCAATCGATAAGACGATTTCAGGAAACTGCTTCACTAATATGTCAACAATAGGAAGAATACGTTGTAACTCTTCCGTTTCACTAACATGGTCAGCGCCTGGACGCGAACTATAAGCACCAACATCAATAAAGGTAGCACCTTCGGTTAGCATGTGTTCTACCTGATTTAAAATGGAAGATTTCTCTTTAAAACGTCCTCCATCGTAAAAAGAGTCAGGCGTTACATTAAGAATTCCCATGATTTTTGGAGTTGATAAATCAATGAGTTGTCCTTTGCAATTAATGGTCATTCGTATGCTATTGTGTGTTGTTTGTTTACAGTTTTAAAATAAACTTTGAATAGTTCTAAATTTAAGCGAAATTTACGCAAATTTCAATTTAATTCATGCAAGATACTTCAAAACAATATGATAACGTAATCACAACGTGTAGAGATTTATTTATAAAAAAAATGAGTGATTATGGTAGCGCTTGGAGAATACTTAGATTACCTTCTTTAACAGATCAGATTTTTATTAAAGCACAACGCATAAGAGGTTTGCAACAAAACGATGTTCAAAAAGTAGATGAAGGTCAGGAAAGTGAATTTATAGGCATTATTAATTATTGTATTATGGCGCTTATTCAACTTGAAAAAGGTGTGGTTGAACAACCTGATTTATCTGTTGAAGAAGCCACTGAATTATATGACAAACAAACTGCTGTTACAAAACAGTTGATGTTAGACAAAAATCATGATTATGGTGAAGCTTGGCGTGATATGAGAGTGAGTTCGTTAACCGATTTGATTTTGCAAAAGCTGTTGCGTGTCAAGCAAATTGAAGACAATAAAGGAAAAACATTAGTAAGCGAAGGTATTGATGCTAATTATCAAGATATGGTTAATTATGCAGTTTTTGCAATGATTCATTTAAAAGAATAAATATGAAATACTTAGTACACATTAGTAGATTATTAGTAGGAATCTTATTCATCATTTCAGGATTAATAAAGCTTAATGATCCATTAGGGTTCTCTTATAAGCTGCAAGAATATTTTAGTTCAGATGTTTTAAACATTCCATTTTTAGAACCTTATGCACTAGGTATTTCAATATTTGTGGTCGTTTTTGAAGTTGTACTTGGTGTTTTCTTACTCATTGGTTACAAACCAAAATTTACAATATGGAGTTTGCTGGGAATGATTGTGTTTTTCACATTTTTAACCTTTTATTCGGCCTATTTTGATAAAGTAAAAGATTGTGGTTGTTTTGGAGATGCGCTTAAACTGACACCTTGGGAAAGCTTTACTAAGGACGTTATCTTGTTATTTTTTATTCTGATTTTGTTTTTTGGAATG
>CAZRDG010000110.1:1593-7467 GCA_964598775.1 uncultured Lacinutrix sp. | reverse complement strand
CAAAACAAATTTGAGATTGTTTCACTACTTTTGCTGACAAATCTACATAATTTTACAACGATAAATGATAAGTGCCTTAGCCATATCTTACAATGAAGAATCAAATATTGAAAAATTCATAGAGAGTTTATCATTTGCTGAAGAAATTATCATTGTAGATTCTAATAGCACTGACAAAACCGTTGAGCTTGCCAAGTCTCTTGGCGCAACAGTTTTGGTTAGAGAATTTGATAATTTCTCCAACCAAAAAAACTTTGCTTTGCAACAAGCCAAACATGATTGGATTGTGTTTTTTGATTTAGATGAAACAATTTCTCCTGAATTGGCTTCCGAAATAAAATCTTCCATTGCCGATCCTGGAACTTTTGAGGCATTTAAAGTAAAACGGAATTTTCATTTTATGGGAAAACGCATCAAATACAGTGGCTTTCAAAACGATGCGGTCGTCAGAATTTTTAAAAAAAGTAAAGCTCAATACAGCAGTAATTTAGTGCATGAAACTTTAGAGATTGATGGTAAGATTAAAACCTTAAAACATAGAAGTGATCATTTTTCATATAAAGGTTTTGACCACTACAATAACAAATTAACGCAGTACAGTCAATTACAAGCTAAGACCTTATACACTAAAAATCTAAGGCCAAATTTATATCATTTTTTAATGAGACCTTGTTATCGCTTTTGGCATCAATACTTCATTAGACTTGGTGTTTTGGATGGTAAAGAAGGATTTATTTTAGCTTACACAAGTGCCTTTGCAGTGTTTAAGCGTTATTTGTATTTATGGACCATGTACAGAAATATTGAGTAACTCCGCAACTTTTTAAACATTTGGATTTAAACCATAAATAAAAGTTAGTCTAAATTTGTTTTAATTAAATTTACCAAATGAAAAACGTTTTTCCAACCTGCACTTTGGTTACTCCAACATACAATTGGCCAGAAGCTTTGGAACTTTTACTTTTAAGTGTAAAAGTGCAATCTCATTTACCTGATGAAGTGATTGTGGCTGATGATGGCTCTAAAAAGGAAACAGAGCTATTAATAAAGAAAATGCAAAAGGATTTTCCTGTTCCATTGCATCATGTTTGGCATGAGGATAATAAAAACCAAAAGCCTGCAATTATGAACAAAGCGATAGCAAAAGCTAAGTCTGATTATATTGTTGAGATTGACGGTGATATTATTATGCATAAAGATTTTATTAAAGACCATCTTTCATCTGCTGAAAATAATGTGTTTTTATATGGAAGTCGAGTTAATATTCAAAAATCTATACTAGAACATATTTTTAAGCATAAAACGATTCATTTCAATTTGTTTTCAAAAGGAATTAAAAAAAGGGCAAGAACAATGCGTATTCCTTTCATCTCCAATTTTTATGGTAAAGAAAATAAAAGATCATCTAAATTAAGAGGTTGTAATATGTCATTCTGGAAAACTGATTTTATTAAAGTAAATGGCTTCAATGAAAACCTGGTTGGTTGGGGAATTGATGACAGTGAAATGATACAGCGCTTAATAAATATAGGTATTCAAGGAAAGCGATTAAAACACAAAGCTATTGCCTTTCACATTTATCATAAAGAACAAGATAAAAGCTTATTTCATATCAATGAAGAAATAGAAAATGAAACTGAGCGCAAAAAACTAACTTATGTCGAAAAAGGTATTGATCAATATTTAAACTAATTTGCTAAGCCTTTCTTTTTTATTTTAGGCCTTATTACGTTATGAACAAAAGACATAAAATAGCATTTTATTATTTAGATGACCTACATCATATTTATCATTTTATAGGGCCTGCAGTCGAGCTTTCAAAAACTAATGACGTTAGTATAGTTACTTACAAAGGGGAGCATGACTTTCTATACAACACCATCAAAACACTAAATGCCAAAAATCTAAAAGTAGAACAATTAAGTACTAAAGTTTTTCGAGCATTAACCGACAAGCTTAAGAAAAAAGAGTTGCCAAGAAAAGGATTCTGGATTAAGAAAAACTGGAAACATTTACTTCATAACTTTGATGCGATTGTTTTTACAGATTACAATCACGAGTATATTCTAAATAGGCGCAGTGATAAAGATATCCCAAAACTAATAAAACTACCTCATGGTGCTGTTGGACGTCAGCACAGCTATAAAAAAGAAATACTTGATTTTGATTTGCAAATACTATTTGGGAGTTATCACGAAAAACAATTTAAAGACCTTAACTTATTAGGCAAAAATTATAATGTCGTTGGATACCCAAAGATAGATATTACAAACTATAAAAAGGAAACAACAAATCTATTTGATAATAATAACCCCATAGTACTTTATAATCCACATTTCTCAAACGAACTATCGTCTTGGGATTTAATTGGGCTCGATATTCTTGAGTTTTTTTACAAAAACACACAATTCAATCTAGTTTTTGCACCTCATATTCACACCTTCAAATCAAGAGGAAACAGAAGTTCAGAGGTTATTTCGAAAAAATATTTCAATGCCAAAAACATTCATATCGACCTTGGAAGCCATAAAAGCGTCGATATGTCTTATTTAAAAATATCTGATATTTATCTCGGAGATATTTCTAGTCAAGTTTATGAATTTATTATAATTCCAAGACCTTGTCTGTTTTTAAATCCAAAACAGGTGGATTATCAAAATAATTATGCCTTTAGATTCTGGAATTGTGGTGCAGTCATTAATGATATTAGCAATTTAGATCATGATTTAAATAATGCTATATCAAGTTTTTCTAATTATAAAGAAATTCAAAACCAGATAACTAATGAAAATTTTTATTTTGAAGAAGGCTCAACAGCCTCACAACGAACTGCAAATGCAATTAACAGTTATCTAGACCAAGTAAATTCTTAATCAAATTACAATGCACCAAGAAATTAACAACGCATTAAAAGTCTTAAAGCAAGGTGGTCTAATCCTCTATCCTACAGATACAGTTTGGGGAATAGGATGTGATGCCACTAATGAAGATGCCGTAAAAAAAATATTCAAATTGAAGCAACGTAGTGATAGTAAGGCTTTAATTTGTTTGGTAGCAGATGATAGAATGCTAAAAAAATACATTAAAGACATTCCTGATGCTGCTTTTGATATCATGGATATTGAAGACAATCCAATTACTATTATTTACGACAACCCTCAAAATCTAGCACAAAATTTAATTGCTGAAGATAATACCATAGCCATTAGAATTCCTGATCACGAATTTTGTTTTCAATTGGTCAGAAAATTTAATGGCGCCATTGTATCAACATCAGCTAATATTAGTGGTCAGCCTACGCCAAAATCCTTTAAAGAAATACACGAAGACATTTTAAAAGGTGTGGACTATGTCGTAAATTTGCAACGCGAAAAAATTTGCACTAAGGCTTCATCCATAATTAAATTAAGTAATGATGGTAAAGTCAGAGTTATAAGACCTTAACTTAATTTGTTTTCGCAGCAAAGCATGAATTACAAAAACGCATTAAACCATACAATCTTTAAAGTGATTTCAGAAGTCGCAAAGGATTTAAATCTTGATGCTTTTGTTATTGGTGGTTTTGTACGTGATTATTTGCTGGATCGTGGTTCTCACAAAGACATCGACATTGTTGCTGTTGGAAGCGGAATTGAACTTGCGAAAGCTGTTTCTAAAAAACTTCCCAACCAACCTAAAGTTCAGATTTTTAAAACTTATGGCACTGCTATGTTGCAATTTGAAGATTTAGAAATTGAATTTGTTGGTGCCAGAAAAGAAAGCTATAATGAAAATAGTAGAAATCCTGTTGTTGAAGATGGTACTTTAGAAGACGACCAAAATCGACGAGATTTTACCATTAATGCTTTAGCACTATCCTTGTCCGCATCTAATTTTGGTGATTTACTAGACCCTTTTGATGGTGTCAAAGATTTAGAATATAAAATTATTCGTACACCTTTAAACCCAGACATTACATATAGTGATGATCCCTTACGAATGATGCGAGCAATACGTTTTGCTACGCAACTCAATTTTGAAATTGAAAAACAATCCTTAGATGCCATTTTAAAAAACAATGAGCGAATCAAGATTATTACTAATGAACGTATCGTTGTAGAATTGAATAAAATTCTTGAAAGCAAAACACCTTCCAAAGGGTTTTTATTATTAGAAAAAACAGGATTACTCAAACATTTTTTACCTGAACTTACTGCCTTAAAAGGGATTGATGAAGTTGAAGGTCAGAAACATAAAGACAATTTCTACCACACTTTAGAAGTAGTTGATAATATTTCAGAACATACAGATAACGTATGGTTGCGTTGGGCAGCTTTGCTGCATGACATTGGAAAAGCACCAACAAAAAAATTCAGCAAAAAGGTTGGCTGGACCTTCCACACACATGAATTTGAAGGTTCAAAAATGGTTTATCATTTATTCAAAAGATTAAAAATGCCACTCAATGATAAAATGAAATATGTTCAGAAATTGGTATTTTTAAGTTCACGACCAATTGTATTGGCACAGGATGAAGTCACTGATTCTGCAGTAAGACGTTTGGTTTTTGACGCTGGTGATTATGTCGACGATTTAATGACACTTTGTGAAGCCGACATCACAACCAAAAACCTTAAAAAATTTGAAAAATATCATAACAATTTTAAAATTGTCAGAGACAAAATTGTTGAGGTTGAAGAACGTGATCATGTTCGTAACTTTCAACCTCCAATTAGTGGAGAAGACATTATAAAAACTTTTAACCTAAAACCATCTCGAGAAATTGGTCAAATAAAAGAAACCATTAAGGAAGCTATTTTAGAAGGCGACATACCAAATGAGTATGAAGCTGCTTACGAATTGATGTTGAAAACTGGAAAAAAACTTGGATTAAAAATTCATGAAAAAAGATAACAAAACTGTCATTTATTGGCTACTAACTGGCTGTATTCTCATATTTATAATGGTTGTTGTTGGTGGTATTACCAGATTAACACATTCTGGACTTTCTATTTCAAATTATAAGCTCATTTCAGGAACCATTCCACCTATGAATGAAACCGAATGGAATGAAGCTTTTGAACTGTATAAACAATATCCAGAATATCAAAAACTCAACAATCATTTCAGATTGGAAGATTTTAAAGACATCTATTTCTGGGAATGGCTGCATCGAGTTATTGGTCGTTTTATTGGTTTGGTTTTCATTATTCCGTTTCTGTATTTCCTAATCAGAAAACAACTTTCTAAACCAACCATTAAAAAATCAATCGTCCTTTTGACTTTAGGTGGTTTTCAAGGATTTTTAGGTTGGTACATGGTAAAAAGCGGATTGGTTGATAATCCAGACGTAAGTCACTATAGGTTGGCAGCTCATTTGACGACTGCATTCATCACCTTTGCATACACTTTCTGGGTTGCATTAGATTTAATGTTTCCAAAGCAAAAAGAAATCAATAAAAGCTTCAGGAATTTAGTCCGATTTGGTTTAGGTCTTCTCTTATTACAAATTATTTATGGTGCTTTTGTAGCTGGTTTAGATGCTGGATTTATACATAACCATTGGCCAATGATGAATGAAGGTAAATTTATGCATGAAACGGTTTATATTGAACAGAATCCATTATATAAAAACTTTATTGAAGGTAAAAGTGGCGTGCAGTTTGTACACCGAATTTTGGCTTATTTTGTTGTAGCTGCCATTTTTATCATTTGGTATAAGTCTAAAAAATTAAGCTTAACAAACTATCAGCAGAGAGGCGTAAATTTATTATTAATTATGGTTGGTGTACAGTTTTTATTAGGTGTGTTGACTATAATTTTGCAAGTTCCAGTTTGGTTAGGTGTAGCGCATCAAGTTGGTGCATTTGTTTTATTGTCAATCATGACATTTAC